>JAFKFE010000863.1:0-910 GCA_017308345.1 Alphaproteobacteria bacterium
CGACATCGCCCGCGAGGAGCGGATGGTGCGCGACAACGCCGACATCCTCGAGCGCCTGCGCACCGAGGAAGCCGAGCTCAATTCGGAAAACGCAGGCGCGGCCGAGCGCGAGGCGACCACGCGCGCCGCCTTCGAACAGGCCGGCGCGACGCTGTCGCAGAGCGAAGCAAAACTTGCCGCGCTGACCGCCGAACGCGCCGAGGCGGCTGCTTCGCGCCATCAGATCGAGCGCAGTCTGCGCGAGACCGCCGAGCGCCGCGACCGCTTCGCCCGTCAGCTTGCCGAGGTCGATCGCGAGCTCTCCGACATAGTCTCGCGCATTTCCGGCCTGCCTGATCCAGCCGAGAAGCGACTGCTGGTCGAGGATGCTCTGGCCCGGCTGGAAGAGAGCGAGGCCGGCGCCATTGCGGCCGAACAGGCTGTCGCCGAGGCGCGCGCCGCCGAAAGCGCTGCTCGTCCGCCGCTGCAGGATGCCAGGGCGGAACTGGCGCGCATCGAGACGGAAGCGCGCACGCTGGCGAAGATACTCAACGCCACGAGCGGCGGCGATCTTTTCCCGTCTGTGCTGGAGCAGATCAGCGTCGAGCGCGGCTACGAAACGGCGCTTGGCGCGGCGCTGGGCGAGGACCTTGACGTGCCGCTCGACCGCAGCGCCCCGGTGCATTGGGGGGAAAGCGCGGTGCAGCCCGGCGATGCGGCGCTGCCCGAAGGCGTGAAGAGCCTGGCAAGCGTCGTACGCGCGCCGGCGCAGCTTGCGCGCCGCCTGGCGCAGATCGGCATCGTCGACGCCGCTGACGGCCGCCGGCTTCAAGCATTGTTGGCGCCGGGCCAGCGGCTGGTCAGCCGCGACGGCGCGCTCTGGCGCTGGGACGGCCTGACCGCCAGCGCCGACGCCCCGACCGCCGCCGCG
>JAFKFE010000863.1:926-3992 GCA_017308345.1 Alphaproteobacteria bacterium
GGCTGGCGCAGAAGAACCGCCTGGCCGAGCTCGATGCCGAGGCCGTGCAGGCGACGCGTGTCGTGCGTGAGGCCGAGGAAGCGCTGGCGCATGCCGAGCAGGCGATGCGCCAGGCGAGCGAGGCCGAGCGCAATGCGCGCCAGGCCGGCCGCGACGCCCAGCATGCGCTCGACGCCGCCCGCAGCGCGCTGGCAGAAGCCGAGAAGGCCGGTGGCGAGCTGGTGAACCGGCGCGCCGCCCTGGACGACGCCCGCGCGCGAATCGTCGACAGCCATGAGGAAACGCAGGCTGCCTTCCTCGAAGCCGAGGAGATGCTGAAGGACGCGCCCGATCTCGGCGACCTGCAGCTGCAGCTCGAACAGGCCTCCGCCAATGTCTCGCGCGACCGGGCCACGCTTGCCGATGCGCGCGCCGTGCATGACGGACTGCGGCGCGAGGCCGAGGCGCGCCTGCGCCGGCTGGACGCCATCGGCGCCGAGCGCAAGAACTGGCTGGAGCGCGCTGAAAACGCCTCGACGCAGATCGCGGCGCTCGGCGAGCGCAAGGCCGAGGCCGAAGGCGAGCGCGAGAGGCTGGCCGATGCGCCCGACGAGATCGACGCCAAGCGCCGCGCGCTGCTGACTCAGCTTTCCGAGGCCGAGGCGTTGCGCCAGGCAGCCGGCGACCGCCTGCAGGAAGCGGAGAACAAGCAGGCCGAGTTCGACAAGGCCGCGACCGCCGCCATCCAGTCGCTCGCCGAAGCGCGCGAGACCCGCGTTCGCGCCGAGGAGCGGCTGACCGCCGCCGACGAGCGGCGCGCCGAAGTCGAGGCGCGCATCCAGGAAGCGCTCAACACGCCGCCGCATCTGGTCATCAAGCATACAGGCCTCGAAGCCGACGATCCGATGCCGGACATGACCGAGATCGAACGCCAGCTCGACCGGCTGAAGATCGAGCGCGAGCGGCTGGGCGCCGTCAATCTGCGCGCCGAGGAAGAGCAGAAGGAATTGTCCGACAGGCTGGAGACCATCGTTTCCGAGCGCGAGGACATCATCGAGGCGATCAGGAAACTGCGCCAGGCGATCCAGAGCCTGAACCGCGAGGGCCGCGAGCGGCTGCTTTCGGCCTTCGAGGTGGTCAACGGCCATTTCCAGCGCCTGTTCTCGCATCTGTTCGGCGGTGGCACGGCAGAACTGCAGCTGATCGAGTCCGAAGACCCGCTCGAAGCCGGCCTCGAAATCCTCGCCCGGCCGCCCGGCAAGAAGCCGCAGACCATGACGCTGCTTTCCGGCGGCGAGCAGGCGCTGACGGCGATGTCGCTGATCTTCGCCGTGTTCCTCACCAACCCGGCGCCGATCTGCGTGCTCGACGAGGTTGACGCGCCGCTCGACGACCACAATGTCGAGCGCTTCTGCAACCTGATGGAAGAGATGGCGAAGACGACGGAAACCCGTTTCGTCATCATCACCCACAACCCGATCACCATGGCGCGCATGGACCGCCTGTTCGGCGTCACCATGGCCGAGCAGGGCGTCAGCCAGCTTGTCTCGGTCGACCTGCAGGCCGCCGAGGCGATGCGCGAGGCGAGCTGAGCGCAGCTCCCGCTTTTCCCGATTTTGGGGAAAGTAATTGCCGATTTAAACGAGTTCCGTCTGATTTTCGCAAAAGTAAGTTGCTGGCAGTGAAGCTGGAGCTTGCGACATGGCGAACATCGAAACCCAGGCATCCACGCATCAAGCCGTGCACGCGTCCGCTGCAAGCCCGCGGCTCGACATTACGGGCGAGGCAAAGCGCGGGAGCTGCGGGCGTGTCTGCTCGACATGTCCCTTGCGTCACACGGGTTGCGCGGACGCGGAGATTGCCGCCGCCGGTCTGAACGGACCGTCCTTGTGATCGGAAATGAACGGGGCGGCCCGCATTCGCGAGCCGCCCCGGTCACCTGCCGATTTCCGCGATCAGGACGCCAGCCAGGCCTGGGTGAAATCCTGCTCATAGGCCTGGTGCATCTGATAGCCCATGAGGGTGGGTCTCATGTGGCAGAACAGCTTTCGCCAATAGGGCTGGACGATGATGCCGGAGTCCCTCAGGATCGTCTGCAGTTCCTTCATCAGCACGCGGCGCTGGTCGGCGTCGGCGATGGCGTTGGCCTTCTGCAGCCTCGCGTCGAAGTCCGGGTCGGCGAAGCCGGTTTCGTTCCAGGCCGAGCCGCTCCGATAGGCAAGCGCATAGGTCTGGATGCCGAGCGGCCGCGCGTTCCAGTTCGTGGTCGCGAACGGGTATTTCGTCCAGTCGTTCCAGAATGCCGCTTCCGGGATGACGGTGCGCTTCACCTTGAAGCCGGCATCGCGCATCTGCTGGGCGACCACATCGGCGCTTTCCTTGCGGTAATCGGCTTCCACGGAGATCAGGTCGAATTCGAAGTCGAGCTGGCCGGCGTCCGCAAGCAGGGCCTTGGCCCTGGCGGCGTCACGCCTGGCCGGCGGCAGGTCGGCATGTTCGGGATGCATCGGGCCGACATGGTCGTTCTGGGCAACGATGCCCATGCCGTTCGCGCCGAGCTGCAGCACCGTCTCGTTGTCCACGGCCAGCTGAATGGCGTTGCGCACCCGCTTGTCGTCATAGGGCTTGGCGCCGACATTGCAGCGCGCGACCACGGTTGCCGCGGTGACGATCTCGGACTTCTTCAGCCCGAGCTTGTCGAGCAGATCGACGTCATAGGACTGCGTCTGCCCGTTGAGATGGATTTCGCCGGCTTCGAAGGCGGACACCGTGGCGGCCGAATCCGTGCCGTAGTCGATCCAGTCGATGCCGTCGAGGAAGACCTTGCCGCCCCACCACGATCCTTCCGGGCGCTTGCGCACGGACGCGGCAACGCCGACGTCGAGCTTGGTGAGCTCGAACGGGCCGGTGGATATGGGGGTGGCCGAGAGCGGCGCCTTTTTCGCATCGAAACCGCGATGAACGATCAGCGCCGGGTAGTCCGTCATCGCTGGGATGATGGTGATGTCCGGCTGCGACAGCTTCAACACCACGGTCCGATCGTCGCGGATCTCGATAGCGCCGGCGCGCGCCACCTTGGTCTGCGGA
>JAFKFE010000864.1 GCA_017308345.1 Alphaproteobacteria bacterium
GGCCTTTCACGCCATCATCTACCTGACGCTGCCGGTCTACACGTTCAGCGCCACCATGGCATTGCTCTATCTCGCCTATTTCGATGCCGATGCCGTCGACAAGGTGATCGCGCGGCTCCAGGGCACCGGATCGGCGGGGACGGCCGGAGAGGAAATTTCGTGAAGCGTGGTTTGTCGTTCTTGGGCGCCGTCGTCGCGGCGGCCATCGGTCTGGCCATGGTCCGCGGCACGGCCCGTGCCGGCGCTGCCGAGGATTATTATCCCAGGCGCGCATGGGGCGCCTTCGAGGGCGGCCAGATGAACACGTCGCTGCTGGTGTTCCGCGACCTCAACCGGAACGGCGTCTACGACCTGGGCGACCGGCCGATGTCGCGCGTGGCCGTCGAGCTCGACAAGCCGGACGGCGGCACCATCATGCGATTGACCAATGTCAGCGGCTTCGCCAATTTCCGCATGTCGGCCGTCCAGCGCGACCTGGAGGTCGTCGATCCCGGACATTACGCCTTCCGCGTCGTGCCTCCGCCAGGTTTTTCGGTCACCACCGGCAATGCGTCGCAGGAAAGCGACTACGCCGTTTCGCCCGGGTCGCCGGGCGACATGATCGCGCTCAGCACGACGCATCCGGTGGGGCTCGCGGCGGATCTGACGATCAGCGGCGCGGCCGCCGCCGGGTCGCGCGTTTCCGTCACGGGGCCGGACGGGGTGAGCGCCGCAGCCACGGCCGGGCCGGACGGGCGCTTCAGCGTGCCCGCGGCGCCCGGAGAATGGCAGGTCGACGTCTCGGCCGGCGGGACGACCGAGCGGCGGCGCGTGGTGGTCGCCGGCACCGCACCGGTGGTGCTCTCCGCGTTTTCGGGCAAGGGCGGACCTGCCGAGGCGCCGCTTCCCGTGCAGCATGTCGTCGGCTTCGACGACCTGATGACCACGCCCGGCGTGTTCGAGGTCCCGTCCGGCTATGGCGGGCTCGACTGGTATAATCTCGTGGCCATGCACCAGCGCTTCACCGCCGGCCCGGGCTACATCAACACCACCATGTCGGGCGAATTCATCGCCTACAACAGCTCGGGCCATCCCGCGCAGGTGTTCAGCGACAAGCCGTTCGATTTCACCGGCGCCTATTTCGGCGTGGGCTGGGACGATGCGGAGGGCGAGACGCTCGTTCTCAAGGCCTGGCGGGGCGACGAGCCGGTTTATGAGGATCAGTTCACGCTGTCGGCCAACGGACAGGTCTACTTCGCGGCCGACTACAGGCGCATCACGCGGCTCGAGATCCGCACACAGCATTACTGGCAGGCCGCGATCGACGATTTCGCCTACCGCACCGGTCCATAAGCGCGACCCCGAGAGCGACGCCGCGTTCCGCTTCAGGGTCACCCGGCATCAGCAAGACGATCGCGGCGAGTTTCCGTTTCCGCAGGAACGGGGGCCGCCATCCGAATGGCTGGAGTTGTGATGGCCGTCGCCATGGCCGCCGGACCCGCCATTTCCGCCGGACCCGCCATTGCCGCCGGAACCACCGTTTCCGCCTGAGCCACCGTTTCCGCCTGAGCCACCGTTTCCGCCGGCCTCGCCGCCATTACCACCGGCTTCGCCACCGTTGCCGCCGGCGGAGCCGCCATTGCCACCGTTGCCGCCATTCCCACCGTTCCCGCCGTTGCCGCCATTGCCGCCGTTGCCGCCATTTCCACCATTGCCGCCGTTACCGCCCAGGCTTTGCGCCAGAAGAAGGCGCTTGGCCTCCTGCAACTGTGCCTTCCGATCGATCGGCCGATGGAATCCGTCTTGTGGCTCCGGCGCGACGGGCGCCGCGCGGGCTGCCATCGGCGGCAGCATGGTCGATGCGAGCAGCACCACCGCCAGGATGGGCAAGGATCGGCGCGCGATACCGGCATTCGTCATGAAGGCGAAACCCAGATGTCCTGCCGACAATCGCCCGGCAGGCTCCGCAACTGTTTTGATCGGCATGATATCAGTCACCCGCATACCCCGGGGCATGACTATAGACGTGTTGAACGTCGGTTCTCGACCGTCCCAGAAAAAGTCAGGGCCTCGACGTGCCGGCTCGACCGCGAAGCATTTGTGCGCGTCCTATCCCCTCAGCGCATGCGCCGCCGCCCCGGCAAAGGAGATGTCGCCCTTGATCTCGCGCATCGCCATCGAGGTCACTGTGCGGCGGACGCCGGGCAGCCGGCTGAGCTCCTCGCGCAGCATCCGGTCGAGCGCCCTCATGTCGACGGTGACGATCTGCAGGAGATAGTCGGCTTCGCCGGTCGTGGCGTAGCAGCGGCGGATCAGCGGATGCTTCTTCACCGCCGCCTCGAAGGCGTCAGACACCTCGAAGTCGATCGACACCTGGATGAAGGCCTCGATGCCGAAGCCGATCGCCGCCGGATCGATGCGGGTCGAGTAGCCGCGGATGACGCCTGCCTCCTCCAGCGCCTTCACCCGCTTCCAGCACGGCGTCTTGCTCAGGCCGACTTCCTCGGCGAGTTCGCCGAAGGAGATGCGAGCATCGCGCTCAAGCGCGGCGACTATTCTGCGGTCGAGAGCATCCAGCATCGATCGTTCTCCGAGATGGCGAAAAAGAGTATAGATCGTACTTCATTTTACGCCATTTGGATAACAGAAAGGAACAATGTTCAAGCCGAAAACGCTATCCTTGCCGCACGGTCTAAACCCCGCCCGCGAGGAGGCTGCGCCATGGACAAGACGGATTATCACGCCCGCATCGAGACGCCGGAGATGCGCGACTACGGCGTCTATCTCCAGTGCGACAAGCTGCTGACCTGCCAGAAGCCGCTCTCCGAGATGGTCAATGCCGACGAGCTGCAGTTCCAGATCGTGCATCAGGTCGAGGAGCTGTGGATGAAGCTCATCGCCTACACGCTGGTCGACGTGCTCGACTACCTGGAAAGGGAGGACACGCACCGCGTCGTCACGCTGATGGGCCGCGTGCACCGGCTGATGCGCATGATGACGGCGCAGCTCGATCTGCTGGAAACCATGTCGCCCAAGGAATACCAGCAGATCCGCCTGCAACTGGGCAACGGCAGCGGCCAG
>JAFKFE010000865.1 GCA_017308345.1 Alphaproteobacteria bacterium
AACGAAACGGCGGAGCGTCCGGGTGGGTGCTTGCGCCGGTGCGGCCAACTGAATGGCAACGCGCGCAGTTCGCTTCGACCAGCCTCTTGCCATAAGCAATTCGCGAGCCATCGCCGGCCCAGGCAGGCAACGCGAATGCGATGGCGGCCGCAAACGACAGGATCACGAATACTGTTCGACGTTTCATGGTTCACCAAAATACGCGACGAACGAGCCCGGACCTTGACCTGACTCAAATTGCCTAAGACGCCTATCGCTCGAGAACATAGGTGCCGGGCGCCGCGCAAATCGCCTTCAGGCCACCTGTCGCGCCGGACCGGTCGGCCGCGACCTCGCGGCCGGAATGGCGCGCCAACCATTCAACCCAAGCCGGCCACCAGGAGCCATATGCCACGGTCGCGTTCCTCGCCCATTCATCGGCGCTCGGACGGATATCCGCGTGGCGGCAGCTGAGCCGCCGGAAAGAGCGACCCGGGTGGCCGGGCTCGGAAACGATGCCGGCATTGTGCCCGCCGCTGGTCAGGACGAAGTCGATGTCGGTATCGAAGAGATAAGTCAGCTTGAATACCGAACGCCATGGCGCGACGTGATCCGTCTCGGTGCCGACCGCGAACACCGGGGCTCGAATGTCCTCCAGATGAACAGGCCTCCCCTCGACGTAAAAACGCCCCTCGACAAGGTCATTGTTCAGATAGAGCTTGCGCAGATATTCCGAATGCATGCGGAACGGCATGCGGGTCGAATCGGCATTCCAGGCCATGAGGTCGCTCATCGGAGCGCGCTCGCCGAGAAGATATTCGCGCACGATGCGTGACCAGACCAGATCCTGCGAGCGAAGCATCTGGAAAGCGCCAGCCATGCGGCGCTGATCGAGGGTGCCGTCGACCCACATCACGTCCTCGAGCAGCGTGATCTGGCTCTCGTCCACGAAAAGGCCGAGCTCGCCCGGCTCCTCGAAATCGACCTGCGCCGCGAAGAGCGACAGGCTGGCGAGCCGCTCGTCACCGTCACGGGCCATTGCCGACGCGGCTATCGACAGCAGCGTCCCGCCAAGGCAGTACCCTACCCCGTGAACCCGGCTGCTTCCCGTCGTCTCCTCGATCGCATCCATGGCGGTCATCACGCCGAGCCGGCGATAGTCGTCCAGCGAGACCCCAGCTTGATCGCTGCCAGGATTGCGCCAGGAGATGCAGAAAACCGTATAGCCGCTCTGGACAAGATAGCGGACCAGCGAGCTCCGCGGCGAAAGATCGAGGATGTAATATTTCATGATCCAGGCTGGAACGATGAGGACCGGCTCCTCCTTCACAGCGTCCGTCATCGGCGCGTAGCGGATCAGCTCAATCAGTTCATTCTGGAAGATCACCTCGCCCGGCGTGGCGGCGACCTCGATACCCGGCCGGAAGTTCTCCGCGCCAGCCGGCGGCTTGCCGTCGGCCAGACGAAGCAGGTCGTCAACCAGGTTGTTGCCGCCATTGACGAAATTGGCGCCATTTTTCCGAAAGGTCTTGTCGATGACCTCCGGGTTGAGCGCCGGGAAATTGGAGGGCGAGACGGTATCCAGTATCTGCCGGCCGTAGAACTCGACGAGGCGCTCATGCCTTCTGGTGACTCCCGGAAGTCCGGTGGTCGCGTTGTGCCACCATTGCTGCGAAAGCAGGAAGGCTTGCTGCACGGCGTTGAAGGGGAATGCCTGCCACCCATGGTGCTGGAACCTCCTGTCTTGCGGCAGGGGCGTGATCGTCGGCGCGGCGGTTCCCATTGCGAACGCGCAGCGAAAAAGGAAATCGCTCAGCCTCGCAGCCTTCTCGACCGCCTTGGCGGAGACCTCCGCCTGCTTTCCGGGCGAGGCGGACAGGTGCAGCAGCCAGTCCTGCCAGGCCTGCAGGAGACTGATCGGCGAAATGCCCGCGGTGAAGGCCGCAAACAATGCGTGCGAGAGCCTGTCGACATCGCGATAGACGCTTGCGGTTTCCCCATCCGGCAACGCCGGCGCGGGGAAACCGACCGCGACTTCGCCGCGCCCGGACTTTTGCAATATCCCCAACTCCCCAGCCTTGTCGTGAACATTCAAGACGGCGGCCTCACCGGCGGCTGGTTTCCGCCTGCTTTTCCTTGGCGGCGCCATTTCAGGTGGCAAGCGTTGCGGCGGCCATGTCGTTCATCGTCGTCTCCGCCTCCTTGCGGACTTGACCGGCTGTCTCCGAAGCAAGTCTGGCGCCGATGGAGGCGAACTTGCCGGCTTCGTTTGCATAATCGGACGTGGCTTTCTGGACAAAGTTCGCGAACACGTCGAACGCGTCGACGAATTCGTCGCCGGCAGTCAGCTTTTCAAGAAGCTTCAGGTCGTCCTCGAACCGCCGCTTGAGGAAGGATAGGCTTTCAATCTGATAGCGCAGCAGCGCGCGGGCCGAATAGGCCTGCATCGCGGCGGTCGCCCGCATGAGCTTCTGGCCGGTTTGGGCGAAAGGGAGCAGCTCGGGCGCACGAAACTCTTCCGAATTCCAGATCATGGTGTCTTTCCCTTCGCTCTCGTTCAGTTTCCTGGTTTCGGCTGGTGGGGTCGTGGGTGGCATCCAAAGTCATGGTCGGCGGACAAGCGCTTGCTTCTTCTGAACGATGCCAGATCGAAATAGATCGCGGCCCCGGCGATAAAGCCGAGGCAGAACACCGCAACCCACAGGGGGATGTCTTCGGTGGACACGGACAGGCCCCTTGTTCATCCCTTCGAGCATCGCAGGTCCGGAGCAAGCCGGCATTGATCGTGATCAATCCGGCTCGATCGCCATTCGGCCCGGCATCCCGGCCCCGGCATCCCGGCTTTGACCCTGATCAAGGCGGATGACGGCAATGCCCGCGACAAGTCGTCGGGAACAAGCCTGTTGCAGATGCGAAGCGAGAGACGGATATGAAGGAATTGCCGCTTGCCGAAGTCTACCGGCTCATCGAACCCGGTCCGGTCGTCCTGCTTTCAACGCGATCCAGGCAAGGGCGCTCGAATGTCATGACAATGTCTTGGCACATGATGGTGGAATTCGCGCCGCCGACGATTGCCTGC
>JAFKFE010000866.1 GCA_017308345.1 Alphaproteobacteria bacterium
CTGGCGCATTATGGGACCCAAACAGATTCAGCAGCCCGGAAAGGCGCAGTGCCGTGCGCCGGTGAGGGTGAGGCCGAAGCTGGGGCCTCACCCTTGCCCGCGATCGACTTGGGAGGATAGCGGGCGACGGAGAGCTACTTCAGCTCTCCCAAACGTTCGCCGGCGTCGAGGTTGTCCTTTGTGACGGCGATCGGTGTAAGCAGCGTGATCTTGTTTTCCGGCGTTTTGCCGTCGCGCACAAAGGCCACGAGAATATCGACGGCCTGCCTGCCCTGCTTGCCAGGCATCTGCTCGATGGTTCCGGTCATTGCGCCATCGCGAACCTTGCCGAGCGATTCCGGCAGGGCGTCGAAGCCGATCAACTTCACCTTATCGGTCAGGTCGCGAGCCTTCAGCGCCTCGAGGGCTCCAAGCGCCATGTCGTCATTCGCAGCGGCAATGGCATCGGGCGGGGTCGCCATGGAGGCGAGCGCGGACTCCGTCACCGAAAGACCCTTGGCGCGGTCAAAACCGGCCGTGTCCTCGAACACGAACTTGTATTTGGCCGCGAGTGGATCCAGCGCGTTGTGCAGGCCCTTGTTGCGATCGATCGCGGCGCTGGTGCCCGGCTGCCCCTGCAGGTTCATCACATTGGCGCCGTCGGGAAACAGCTTGATGATGAGTTGGCCTTGCACCTCGCCACCCTTCACATTGTCGGCCCCGACATGGGCGAGAATTCCTTTGACGCTGTCGATCGAGCGATCGACGGTGACCACCGGAATCTTGGCATCGATGGCTTCCTGGATTGCCGGCGCAAGCGCCGCGGAGTCGTTCGGGCTGATCACGATCCCGTCGACACCCTTTGCGATCGCCGCCTCGATATCGGCGCTCTGCTTGCTGGAATTGCGCTGACCGTCGCTCACCACGACGTTGATATTGCCGAGCTTTGCCGCCTCGTCCTGCATCTCTTTCATGATGTGGACCGAAAACGGAAAGGCAAGGTCCGGGCTGGACAGCATGATCGTCAGAGGTTTGTCGCCGGCCCATGACAGAGCCGGCGTCAGCAGTGTTCCAACAACCGCCAGGGCTGTCGCCAAGGTCCTTGTGCGCATTTTCATATCTCCTCCTGGTTTGTGCACGGATCGCGGACAAATGCTCCCTCCCCGCGACCTTTCGATAATTTGTTTATGTTCAATACATATTACGCAAAAAAAGAGAACGCAAGCCTCCTTGGTGCATATCAATCCGCGGGCGCGACAACGCCCTTCTTCAGCAGGATGTTTCCGTAAAGCCGCCCGTCGCCGCTGAGAACGATTGCGAAGCCGCATCTGGCGCGCAGCTTGAACTCGGCCGGGGTGATCGGCGCCAGCGGCAGCGGCCGGCCGGCATGCTTGGTGACGATATCCACGAATTCGCCGAATATGGGCAGCTCCGTTTCGGGGTTGCCGTCGACAATCATGCGGCAGGCAGCTTGAGAATCGCGGCTTTCGAGCGGCATTACCGAAAGGACGGCTTCGAGGATCCGGGTGCCCAGAACGCCGTCCAGGCGAATGATGCGGGCATCGTCGTCGCAAGGATAATTGGCGTCTACGATCGCGATCTCATGGCCATGGCCCATGGACCGCAAAGTGTGGAGAAGATCAGGCGACAGGATTGGGTCGATACCCTTCAGCATGACAGGCGTCCTTTTTTTCAGATAGCGTTTTGCTCGACGAGTGCCGGGCGTCCGGCCACCCGGCGATTTGACGGGGATGGCAGAGAAGCTCACACAGCCCCGCATATCTTGTATTTGCATGGAACCTATACTAATAGGCTTTGGCGGGCGTCAATGGTATTTTCGATATGCATTGCGACCGCGATTGAGCCGGGAACGACCAATCACTCTGGACGTAACCGGCCGGCTGACGCTAACAGGGCAGACGCCCAACGGACTGGACGAGCGAAACGGACGAGCGGGACACTTGAAAACCACCAACCTCATCCGCCACGTCAATGAGACGAGGTGCCTGCGCCTGTTGCGAAGGGCCTCGCCGCTTTCGCGCGCCGACATTGCCCGTGAACTAGGCTTGACCCGGGCAACGGCGGGCAACGTCATCGCCGTGCTGCTCGAGGCGGATCTGGCCATCGAACTGGCCGAACCTCAGGAGGCGGGCAAGGTCGGCAGGCCGGGAATACTTGTGGCGCTGAATCCCAAGGGAGCCTTCTTCGTCGGCATCGACGTGTCGAGCACCTGGCTGGCCGGCGTGCTTGTCGACTTCAGCGGGGCTCCGCTCAACAAGATCACCATTCCCAACAGCAAGAATTTCCGGGAGCCGGAAACCGTTGCGCAGGCAATTGCCGACCTGGCCCGCCGTCTGGTCGTGGGAGCAAGTGTCGATACCAGACGTGTCCGGGGCGTGGGCGTTTCCGTTCCCGGCATCGTGGATCGAGATGGCGTCGTGGTATCGGCGAAACTGCTGGAGTGGGAGGACGTCGATATTGGACAATTGGTCGCCACCTCTCTTGGCGCGCCGTGGCCGATCCGGGTGTGCAACGACGCCGTCGCGCTTTCCGCGGCCATTGGCGCGCTGGACACGCATGAGACGGAAGATCTGCTGGTTGTCTTGCTGTCGGAAGGCGTTGGTGCGGCGATCATCCGCAACGGGCGGGTTGCCGAGGGCGCCAGTGGTTTTGCCGGCGAAATCGGCCATATGGTTCTCTCCGTCAAACCCGAAGACGCCAAATCGCGAACCCTGGGTCTGCTTGGAGGCTACGGCCCTTTCCTGCCGCTTCTTCCGGATGGGCAATCGATCGCCGAGGGCCTGGCGGATTTGGTGGCTGCGCGGGACCCCGGCAGCGTCCTGGAAACGAAACTCGATGCGTGGGCTGAAGTCATCTCTGTCGGGCTGCTCAATCTCATCCACATTCTAAACCCGGCACGCAGCGTCCTCGGCGGCCCTTTGGCCGTCTTGTTCCCAAGGATCGAGAAAAGGGTCGATACGGTCCTGCGCGCCAATCTGCTGCACGGCTTGGCACTGCCTCCCATCGACATCGCCGGCATTGAAACCGAGACCGTGGCTGTCGGTGCGGC
>JAFKFE010000867.1 GCA_017308345.1 Alphaproteobacteria bacterium
GACCCACTCGGCGGCGTCGATGGTGCCCTTTTCGAGCGCCGGGTAGATGTCGCCGCCCGCGATCTGCTGCGGCACCACGCCAAGCCGCTCGATAACCTTGCCGGCAAAGCCGCCGATGCGCATCTTGAGTCCCGACAGATCGGCGACGCTGTTGATTTCCTTGCGGAACCAGCCGCCCATCTGGACGCCGGTGTTGCCCCCCGGCAACCCGAACAAGCCTTGTGCTCCGAGGAACTCATTGAACAGGTCGATGCCGCCGCCATGATAGTGCCAGGCGTTCATGCCGCGCGCGTTGAGCGAGAACGGAACGGCGGCGCCCAGCGCCCAGGTCGGATCCTTGCCCCAGTAGTAGTATGCCACCGTGTGGCAGGCCTCGACCGTGCCGGCGGCGGTGGCGTCGGCCGCCTGCAGGCCGGGCACCAGTTCGCCCGCGGCAAAGACCTGAATCTGGAAATTGCCGTCGGTCGCTTCGGACAGCATCTTGGAGAAGACTTCGGCGCCGCCATAGATCGTGTCGAGCGACTTCGGGAAGGACGACGCGAGCCGCCAGGTCACTTTCGGGTTGGACTGGGCAACGGCCGGCGCGGCGAGCGTCGCGGCGGCTGCCGCGGCGCCCACGCCGGACGCACCGGCCTTGCGGATGAATGAACGACGATCCATGCAGTTTCCTCCCTTGCGGATCAGCTGACCGATATCAGGGCATCCTCGGCACCCCGTATCGGTTGGGGAGAAACATACACGGGCAAGAAGTCGAGTCCAGCGCCGCGGCAGAGGTTGCCGCCATTCGGCCGCCATCTGCAACTATAGTCTAACGCTCTCTTCCCTGGCCCATGCGAGACGGCCAAACTTGCCATGGAAAAGCCGCGACGGATCGCTTATTTTATAGGCAGAACAATTCCTTGGCCTGATGGAAACCAAACCCAAAATGCAGCAACCGCTCGTCGCAGTCTCGACCGACGTCCGCCAGTTCGACAATTACACCTGGCACGCCGCGCCCCAGCAATATCTGGAAGCCGCGGTCGTGGGCGCTGGGGTCTTCCCGCTGCTCGTGCCGTCCTTCGGCGACCGGCTCGACCTCGACGAATTGCTGTCCTCGGTCGACGGCGTCATGGTCACCGGTTCGAAGTCGAATGTGCATCCTTCGCTCTATGGCGGCGATCCGAGCGAGGCCAACGGCCCCTACGATCCGGCGCGCGACGCCACCACGCTGCCGCTCATCCGCAAGGCGATCGAGCGCGGCGTGCCGCTGCTTGCCATCTGCCGCGGCATCCAGGAGCTGAACGTCGCGCTCGGCGGCACGCTCGGCACCGAAATCCATGAGCGGGAGGGCTCCCTCGACCACCGCGCGCCGGTGAGCGACAATCAGGATGAGCGCTTCGACATCCACCAGACGATCTCGATCAAACCGGACAGTTGCCTTGCCGGCGTGTTCGGCGCCGGTGACATCAAGGTGAACTCCCTGCATCGCCAGGCGATCGACCGGCTGGGGTCCAAGCTTCAGGTCGAGGCCCTGGCCACCGACGGCACCATCGAAGCGGTGTCGGTCAAGGATGCCCGCGCCTTCGCGGTCGGCGTGCAATGGCACCCCGAATACTGGGTGAAGTCGGACAGCAATTCCGCCAAGATCTTCAAGGCTTTCGGCGATGCCGTGCGCCTGCACGCGGCGGCGAAGGGGGGCGTCCGCGCCGCGGCGGAGTAGTCCGCCACTCCCTGGAATGGCTCGAGTTCAGCTGCCGCTGTCGTTGTTCAACGCCAGAAGTGGCGCGGCCGGCGCGTAGGATTCGTAACCGTCGCCATCGGCGACGCCGAAGGTGACGATCGGATCGACGCCGTTCTCGCTGAACGCGACCGAGCCATCCGCCTGTTCGCGCCAGAACTTCACGCGCTCGATGCCGGGCATCAGCTTGCGGCAGTCCGGGGCAATTTCGAGCCGCGCCAGGCCATCCGAGACCTGGGCTCCGCGCTGCACGGCGCAGGCCGCTTCGTCGCCATTGGCCGTCAAGCGGTAGGTGCTTGAAGAGGGGGGCTCGACAGCCGTGCCGCGATCCTCGCCGCCATGCAGGAAATGCGCGCCACCGAACAACGCGACCGACGAAACAAACGCGGCACCCAGCTTCACGCGGCTTCTCCACACTCAATCAGGTATGGAAAATGATTTCAAAGGGTTAAGCGGCGGTTAACGTGCAATCAGAGCGTTAACAAACGTGGCGGAGACGCCTAAAGACAAATGACGTTGGTTCGATCATCATTCCGATCGGACTCTTTGGCGAAGCATGATCCTTACCGAAAACCGGTTCCCACTTTTCGGGATCATGCCCTAGCCGCGCGGCTTGACGTTGATCGTCTCCGGCACCGGCGTCAGCGGCCGGCGCTCGGTGCACCAGGCGACGAGGTTGTCGACACAGAGGTCGGCCATGGCGCGGCGGGTGTGCTCCGACGCCGAGCCGACATGCGGCAAGAGCGAGGTGTTGGGAGCGTCGAGCAGGGCTCGCGGCACGTTCGGCTCGTCGGCAAAGACGTCGAGCCCGGCGGCGGCGATGGCGCCGCTCTCGAGAGCGGCGGCAAGGGCTGCCTCGTCCACCGTCGAGCCGCGGCCGATGTTGACGAAGACACCGTTCGAGCCCAGCGCCGACAACACCTCGGCGTTGATCGCTTTCTCCGTGGCCGCGCCGCCGGGGGCAATGCAGATCAGCGTGTCGACGGCTTCGGCGAGACCTTTCAGAGTGGCATGATATTCGTAAGCCAAGCCTTCGACCTTGCGGCGGTTGTGGTAGGCGATCGGCAGGCCGAAGGCTTCGATGCGGCGGGCGACGGCACGGCCGATGCGACCCATGCCGAAGATGCCGATGCTGCGGCCGCGCAAGGTGAGCCGGCTCAGCCGATAATTGCCCTTCTTCACCCAGTCGCCGTCACGCAGCCATTTCTCGGCGGCATACATTTCCCGCACGGTGTTGATCAAAAGGCCGATCGTGGTGTCGGCGACTTCCTCGGTCAGGACGTCGGGCGTGTTGGTGACCATGACGCCGCGCGCCGCCGCGTGGCGGGCG
>JAFKFE010000868.1 GCA_017308345.1 Alphaproteobacteria bacterium
TGTGCCGGATTGTCATTGGCCTTGTCGCCCGCCGACACCTGGCAATAGAAATTGCCGTTCGGCTGCGGCCACAGCCCATGCAGCGTAAAGTGCGAGGCATCGAACTCGGCGGGGTTCTGCGCCCTGCATTCGGGCTTGCTTGCCTTGGTCTCGCAAAAAGCCGGCTGCCAGCTCAGCGCAAAGACATATTCAGGCTTCCCGGAAGCCGATGTCGGCTTGGTCTGGCCCGAAGGCGCAGGCGTGGTTGCCGCGCCGCCGCCGGTGACATGGCCACAACTGATCTTCACCCAGCGCCGCTCGGGATCGGCGCCCGGCACCTGGATGAGATAATGGGTGGGCTCGTCCTTGTTGCCGGCAAGAAGCTGGTAGCTCTGCCCGGCTTCGGTCGAGATATTGCCCGGGTTCTTGCCGCTCTTGATGGCCTGCGGCGCCGGGCAGGCGCTATCGGCAACGAAAGTGCCGCTCATCTTCACGTCGGCATGCGCCGCGCCGGCGCTGGCCAGAGCCAGCGCCATCGAACCCCACAATGCCCACACCCGCATCCCGCTCTCCCCGGCGATCATTGAACCGTATTGGATTCGTCACACTAGAACAGGCGACGTGTCAGAATTGCGATTTTTTTCATCATGCGAAAAACTATCCCCAGATGAGCGCCTGCATCGGCGCATCCGCAAGTGCTCCTGAAGAGAGACGGAATGCCCGTGCGGCCTGGTGCGAACCCCGCTCATCCACTTGACGCCGGCAACGGCCTCGCCCAACAGTCGGCTAGAGCATGACGCCGAAAAGTGTGACGCGGCTTTCGGACGCCATCATGCTCTATCTCTTGGGTTTAGAGGCGGATGATTTCAGGTCGATTCGACCCGAAATCGTCCGGCTCTGGGGAGCGAGACATGCCATTCGACAGAAAGACGAGGCTCGCCTCACCGACCGGGGCCGACCTCAACCTCTATGTGAAGGAAGCCGCGGGAAAGCCGCGCGCCGTGATCCAGATCAACCACGGCCTGGCCGAGCATGCGGCGCGCTACGCCCGCTTCTCCGATTTCCTCAGTCCACGAGGTTTTCACGTCTATGCCCATGACCATCGCGGCCATGGCGCGACGAAGGCCGCCGACGCGCCGCTCGGCAAATTCGCGGACAGCGACGGCATCGCCAAGGTGATCGCCGATGTCGGCGCCGTGCATGACCTCATCGCGAGCGAGCGTCCGGGCCTGCCGGTCATCGCTTTTGGACATTCGCTGGGCGCCTCGATCGCGCTGAACTTTGTGCTCCGCCATTCCGGACAGGTCCATGCCGCGGCGATCTGGAACGGCAATTTCTCGCAAGGCCTGCTCGGCCAGTTGGCGCTGCTGATCCTCGGCTGGGAACGGATGCGGCTGGGCTCCGACGTGCCGTCCCGCCTTCTGCCCAAACTCACCTTCCAGGCCTGGGGCAAGGCGGTGCCCAACCACCGGACCTTGTTCGACTGGCTGTCGCGCGACCCCGTCGAAGTCGACAAATACATCGCCGACCCGCTCTGCGGCTGGGATGCCTCGGTCTCGATGTGGCGCGATGTGGTCGAGATGGCGTTGCACGGCGGCAGGGATTCGAGCTTTTCCAGCGTTCGGCGCGATCTCCCCGTCAACCTCGTCGGCGGCGAGAAGGACCCGGCGTCGGACCATGGCAAGGCGGTCCATCAGCTGGCAAAGCGCATGCGGGCAATGGGTTTTTCGAATCTGGTTTCAAAGGTTTACGCCGAGACCCGCCATGAAAGCCTGAACGAGATCAACCGCGACACCGTCATGAACGACTTCGCCATCTGGGCCGACAGCGTGCTGAAACCGTGATGCGGCGTGGCCCAGCGTATGGTTCGTGACACGGCGGGTGCGGGTTGCTAGAGGCTGCGTTTTGTTAGAGCACGGTGATCCATGGCCGCCCCTCCGCTGAAAGGCATCCGCGTTATCGAACTTGCCCGCATCCTCGCGGGCCCCTGGGCCGGGCAATTGCTGGCCGATCTCGGCGCCGACGTGATCAAGGTGGAAAGCCCGGATGGCGACGACACCCGCAAATGGGGTCCGCCCTTCGTGATGAGCCATGACGGCGAGAACCTCTCGGCCGCCTACTACCATTGCTGCAACCGCGGCAAGCGCTCGATTGCCATCGACTTTTCCAGGCCGGAGGGCGCGCAGACGCTGCGCGAGCTGGTCGCCACCGCCGATGTGCTGATCGAGAACTTCAAGCTCGGCGGCCTGAAGAAATACGGCCTCGATTATGAAAGCCTGAAGGCGATCAATCCGCGCCTCGTCTATTGCTCGATCACCGGCTTCGGCCAGGACGGTCCCTACGCGCCGCGCGCGGGCTACGATTTCATCATCCAGGCCATGGCCGGCATGATGTCCATCACCGGCGAGCCCGGCGGCGAGCCGCAGAAGGCCGGCGTCGCCATCTCCGACCTGTTCACCGGACTCTACTCGGTGATCGCCATCCAGGCCGCACTTCGCCATGCCGAAAAGACCGGCGAGGGTCAGCACATAGACATGGCGCTCTATGACTGCCAGATCTCCGCGCTCGGCAACCAGAACCTCAACTACCTGGTCTCCGGCAAGTCGCCGGCGCGGATGGGCAACGCGCATATGAACATCGCGCCTTACGAGGTGCTGCCGGTCAGGGACGGCCACATCATCCTTGCGGTCGGCAATGACGGCCAGTTCGGCAAGTTCTGCGCTGTCGTCGGCCTGACAGATCTGCCCGCCGATCCGGATTTCGCCACCAACCCGGCTCGCGTCGCCAATCGCGCGAAGCTGCGCGAGCGGATCATCGAGACGCTCGCCGCCTGGGATCGCGATCCGCTGCTGGCGAAGCTCGAGGCGGCCGGCGTGCCGGCGAGCCCGATCAACACGATCGGCCAGATGTTCGCCGACCCGCAGACGATCGCGCGCGGCATGCGGCTCGACCTCGACGACGGCCACGGCAATCTTCTGCCTTCCGTGCGCGCGCCGATGGTGATGTCCGGCACACCGCTTGTCTATGAACGCCCTTCGCCCCGTCTTGGCGAACATACGCAAGAAA
>JAFKFE010000869.1 GCA_017308345.1 Alphaproteobacteria bacterium
CGTTCCCATCCTGCCTGGCGAAGCCAGCTTCGACTACGCGGACGGCACCTTGTTTTCGGTGCTCGGCTTCTCCGACCTGTCCGGCCTGACGGTCACCGGCGCCAAATGGCCGCTCGACCGTGTCGAGGTGGCGTTCGGCTCCTCGCTCACTATATCGAACGAGGTCGAGGGGCGGCTCGGCATCGCTCTGGAGCGCGGCCGGGCGCTGCTTCTGGCCCACCCCTATCCTCTTCCCGAAAGCTGACGTTCCAGAAAGTCGACATGGCCCCGCCTCTCCTTAATCTCGACGGGATAAAACTGACCTTCGGCGGCACCCCGCTGCTCGACGGCGCCTCCCTCAGCGCGTCCGCCGGCGAGAAGATCGCGCTGGTCGGCCGCAACGGCTCGGGCAAGTCGACCCTGCTCAAGATCGCCGCCGGGATGATCGAGCCGCAGGATGGCGAAGTGTTCCGCCAGCCTTCGGCCACGGTCCGCTACCTGCCGCAGATGCCCGACATGGACGGCTTCGCCACCGTGCGCGCCTATGTCGAGGCTGGCCTCGGCCCGGCCGACGACCCGCATCGCGCCACCTATCTGATGGAGCATCTCGGCCTCACCGGCGAGGAACGGCCGAGCGACCTTTCCGGTGGCGAGGCGCGCCGCGCCGCCCTTGCCCGCGTCATGGCCCCGGAACCCGACATCCTGCTGCTCGACGAGCCGACCAACCATCTCGATCTCTCGGTGATCGAATGGCTGGAAGAGGAGCTTGCCCGCACTTCCTCGGCGGTGATCCTGATCTCGCATGACCGCCGCTTTCTCGAACGCGTCTCGCGTGCCACCGTCTGGCTCGACCGCGGCCAGACGCGGCGGCTGGACAAGGGGTTCGCGCATTTCGAGGAATGGCGCGATCAGGTGCTCGAAGAAGAAGAGCGCGAGCAGCACAAGCTTGGCCGCCAGATCGTGCGCGAGGAGCATTGGCTGCGCTATGGCGTGACGGCCAGGCGCAAGCGCAACATGCGCCGCCTCGGCGAATTGCAGACGATGCGCCAGCGCTTCCGCAGCCATCGCGGCGCGGAGGGCACGGCAACCATGGTGGCGAGCGATGCCGCCGAATCCGGCAAGCTGGTGATCGAGGCCAAGGCGATCGACAAGAGCTTTGGCGAGCTTACCGTGGTCAAGGGCTTTTCGACCCGCATCCAGCGCGGCGACCGCGTCGGCCTGGTCGGCCCGAACGGCGCCGGCAAGACGACATTGTTGAAGATGCTGACCGGCGAGCTGGCGCCGGACGCCGGCACCGTTCGGCTCGGCGTCAATCTGGAGATCGCGACGCTCGACCAGAAACGCGAGGCCGTCGACCCGGCCGAGACGCTGGCGCATTACCTCACCGACGGACGTGGCGAGAACCTGCTTGTCAATGGCGAGCAGCGCCACGTCGTCTCCTACATGAAGGATTTCCTGTTCAAGCCGGAACAGGCTCGCACGCCGGTGCGCGAGCTTTCCGGCGGCGAGCGCGCGCGGCTGCTGCTGGCCCGCGTGCTGGCGCGGCCGGCGAACCTCCTGGTGCTCGACGAGCCGACCAACGACCTCGACATGGAGACGCTGGAACTGCTGCAGGAGCTGGTCGCCGGCTTCGCCGGGACCGTGATCCTGGTCAGCCACGACCGCGACTTCCTCGACCGCACCGTCACCAGCGTGATCGCGCCGGACGGCGGCGGACGCTGGATCGAATATGCCGGCGGCTATTCCGACATGCTGGCGCAGCGCGGCGGCTCGAAGCTGGAGGACCGCAAGGCAAGATCGAAAACCGAGGCGGGCGAGGCTTTGCCGAAAGCCGAACAGGCAGCGCCGAAGGGTCCGGCGAAGAAGCTCTCCTTCAAGCAGAAATTCGCATTGGACTCCCTGCCCAAGAAGATCGAGGCGGTGACCGCCTCGATCGCCAGGCTGGAGAACAACATCGCCGACCCTGCCTTCTACGAGCGCGATCCGGCCTCATTCCAGAAGACCATCGCCGCGCTCGACAAGGAGCGCACGACGCTGGCCGCGCTCGAGGAAGAGTGGCTGGAGCTGGAGATGCTGCGGGAAGAGATGGAGGGGTAGCTCCACACGTTGCAACAGTCCGCGACTGCGCATAAAGTATGCGCATATTAAGGAGACTGTCATGCGCAAGATTGCAGCGAACGCAGTCCGTCAACCGGCTAACTTGTCGATCGATTCTCAGCTCATGGCGGAAGCCAAAGGGCTCAACGTGAATGTATCGCGCGCAGCGGAAGCGGGGATAGCGGAAGCGGTCGCCGCCGAGAAGACGCGACTATGGAAGCTTGAGAATCGTGCGACGATGGACGCCTGGAACGACTATGTCGACAAGCACGGCATCCCGCTCGCCGAGCATCGGCAATTCTGATGGCGCGCTATGACGTCTTCGCCAGCGGCATCGAAGGCGGCTATCTGCTCGACGTTCAATCCGACTTGCTCGACCACTTCAAGACGCGCGTGGTCGTTCCGCTTCTGCCATTGGCCACGGCGCCTTCGCCAATGCGCAAGCTGCATCCGGTCTTCGAGATCAATGGTCGGAAGATGGTCATGGCCACCCATCTGATCGCGACGGTGGCTGCGACCGAACTCGGCGAAAATCGAACCAATCTTACGAGCCACCACGACGATATCGTCGCGGCGCTCGATATGCTCTTTCAAGGATTTTAGGGCGCGCGCGCCCCACCTCACCCCGACGTCTTCGCCGCCCAGGCCTTCAGCGCCTCATCGAACACCTTCTCGCCGGGGATGCCCTTTTCCATGGTCAGCAGCGCGCGGCGACCTGTCTTGTAGACCACCGGCACGTCGATCCAGTCCTGGCCCCGAAGCAGCGTCAGGTTGGCATCCTCGTCGGCCTTGGTGTCGTTGAGCGCGACGAGGAAGAAGCCGTCGGCGATCTTGGCCGGAATGCCGATCAGCGGGCTGCCGGCGTCCTGCTCCGAGCCTTTCATGGCGATGCGCAGGATGTTGTCGACGCCGCCGCCGTCAAACCCTTCCGGCGTCAGGAAGATCATCTCGATGAT
>JAFKFE010000870.1 GCA_017308345.1 Alphaproteobacteria bacterium
CGCCGGCGAGCTCGAGTGCGGCAAGCGTGTTCTGGATGGTCGGCGTCTCGCTGTTGCCGGCGATCGCGTCGATCTCGGCCTGGTGCGACGCGAGCGCCGCGTCGAAGACGGGCCCGAAATCATCGTCGCCGATGCGCGCAAAATCCGGCAGGCCGAGCGGCCCCTGCCAGACGGTCAGCGGATGGGCGGCGAGGTCGACGGTTTTTGAAGATGACATGGGCACTTCCGGTGGGCTGATTTGGAGGCGGGTTGCTTCCGATGTAGGGCGATGCCGCGCGCGGTGCAACTCGCCTTAATAGCCGCTGCAATCCTGCGCCACCGCCGTCTGGGTGCTGGCGGTGATACGTCCGCCCGCGACGGTGAAGGTCTCGCGCATCAGCGTGTCGTTGCTGGGAAAATCATAGCAGGCGAGCACCGTGGTCTCGCCGTTCTCCCTCTTTTCGACCCGATGACGGATCGCGGCGCCCGCGACCGCGCCCTGCCATTCGTCGATCGAGGCGATGAAATCCTGCTTGGTCTGGACGACGCCGATATCGTCGAGCTTCATGCGCGCGTCGTCGGAAAGCAGGTCGGACAATTCGGTGCGGTCGGCGACCAGCAGCGCCGAATACCAGCGGTCGATGATGGCGCCGTCATCGGCGCTGGCGCGGACGAGCGTGGACACAAGCAGCGCCGCCGCGAGAAGGAACCTCCACCAGGTCCTGCGCATCGCCCCTCCGTTACAGCTGCGGCCGTTCGAAATCGCCGGTTTCCTTGTTCATTGCCCAAAGTTCTCCCGCCGAGATGTCGAACCAGGCGCCGTAGAGCGAGAGCTTGCCCTTGCCCTCCAGGATGGAAACGCAGGGGAAGCTTCTGAGATTGGCGATCGAATAGCGTATCGATATGCGTTCAAGCGCGGTCTGGCGTTCGGTCGACGTCATGAAGGTGCTGGACGAGACGGTCTCGGCGGCCGGCGCGATCAGGCTCATCCACTTGCCGATGAAGTCGCCGGGCGACAGCGGAGCGGAATTGGTGTCGAGCGCGGCGCGGATGCCGCCGCAGCGGCCATGCCCCATCACCACGATGTTCCTGACCTTCAGGCTTTGCACCGCGAACTCGAGCGCGGCCGAGGTCGAATGGTACTCGCCGTCCGGCTCATAGGGCGGCACAAGGTTGGCGACGTTGCGCAGGACGAAGAGCTCGCCCGGCCCGGCATCGAAGATCGCTTCCGGGGCGGAGCGGGAATCGCAGCAGGCGATGATCATCGTCTCGGGGAACTGGCCTTCGCGCGCCAGCGAGCGGTAGCGGTCGCTCTCGGCAAGATAGCGGCCGTTCATGAAGTTGCGATAACCGGCAAGAAGGTGTTCGGGGAGGTGAGGCATGGGCGGCTAGAGCCTTTCCGGGGTTGGGGGCGGCAGCTCGTTGCAATCGAAGAAAGGCTCTACCGGCAAAAGCCGGTCGCGGGCAATGCCGAATCGCGGATGGCTTTGTCGCAATCGCGATGCGACGAGCGCAGTTTGATTATGCCCAGATAGCGATGGGAATGCCGAAGCGGTCGGTCAGCGGCGGGTCTGGATACGGCCGCGCCTCGCCGGCGGCGATCCTCCCGGCGATCAGCATCATCGCCGCGGCATCCAGGAAATCGTCGCTCGCCGCGCCTCGTGGCGGCGCCTGGTCGAGGAAGCGCCGGTCGTAGCCATGCCGGCAAAGCAGCGTCTTGCGCTCCTCCATGCCGGCCGGGTTGACCGACCCCTTGATCTTCTTCGGCAGGCTCATCGCCGTGCCGCCGTTCAGCCGGCGGAACGCCACCTCCGGATGCGATTCGAAGACCCGGCAGCGCAGCTCCGGCCGCGCGATCAGCAGGGAATCGATCTCGCGGATCTTCGAGAAAATGCCGAAGGCCTGGATGGAAACGCCGCGCGGCGGGTCGGAGGTCTCCATCGCCACCGCGCTCGCCCGCCGATGCGCCGCGTACCAGGCCTCGGTCGTGGTGAAGTCGCCGGTGTCGGCATAGAGCGCCGCGCGCGAGGGGATGGCGAACACGCTCGATTGCCGCGCCCCGAGCAGCGGCCGCACCAGCGCCTCCGGTCCCCGGCCGCCCTTACCCGAACGATCCGGCAGGCCGATCGGCATGTCGACGGCGATCGTTGCATCCGGCAGCGCGTCGAGCAGCGCCTGGAAGCTCGTGAAAACCGAGACCGATGGCGGCTTGTCCAGTTCGCGATGGACGGCGATCCAGCCGGCCTTGCAGCCGTCGACGCCGGCCAGCCAGCCGTCCGGCTTCACGCCCGCTTGTCCCGCCCGGGATGCAGGAGATGGCGAAGTTGCACCATGGCCATCGGATGCGACAGGCTCTGCGCGTCGGTTTCGAGCTGCAGCTCGTCGCCGCCGCGCTTGGCGGTGCGGGCGAGGATCTCATAGACGGCGGCCGTGGTCGACTGCAGCGCCTTGGCCGCCGGCTGGCCGGAAAGGACGCGCGCCAGATAGACGGCGGCGGTCAGGTCGCCCAGCCCGTTTGGCGGCTTTTCGATGAGGCGGTGCTCGGCGAGCAGCGCATGGCTGCCGTCGAGCAGGAAATTGCCGGTGCCGCCCGCCATCATCGCGGGCGCCGAGGTCACCAGCATGGTGGAGGGACCGGCATGAAGCGCCGCCGCCGTCACCGCCTTGATGTCGGGCAGCGGCGCGCCCGCCATCCATTCCAGCTCATAGCGGTTGGGCGTCGCGATATCGGCGATCGGCATCAATTTGTCGCGCATGGCGACAGCCGTCGGCTCCGGCACGTAGAGCCCGCCGGAATCACCGATCACCGGATCGCAGACGTAAAGCGCGTTCGGAGTCTTTTCCTTGACGGCGGCGACCAGCGAGGCGACCGCATCTGCCTGGCCGGCCTCGCCGAGATAGCCCGACAGCACGGCCCGCACCTCGCCCAGCCAGGGCGCCCGTTCGAGATCGGCCATCAGCGCCCTGAACTGGTCGAGCGGCGGCACGATGCGCGTTGCCCGGCTGTGGCCCGGATGCCAGGGCAGGATGACGGTCGGCACCGCCCAG
>JAFKFE010000871.1 GCA_017308345.1 Alphaproteobacteria bacterium
GGCTTCGAGCCGGGCAGCCCGAACGTCTCCTTCTTCTTCGGCTTGCCGCAATCGCGGCGGTCGATCGAGCGGTTCATGGCATCGATCTCGCCGCTCACCTTGTTGCTGTCGCGCGAAGCCTTGGAGCGCATGTCCGGCGTGAACGGGCCGAAGCCCATCGCCGGATTTGAGAAGCCGGGCTTCGCCGTGACAGGGAGGTTGTTCCGCTGCGCCAGTTGATTGCGCTGCGCCAGCAACTGATCGCAAGGCACATCGTCATATTGCAAGGAGGATTGGACATCCTCGTCCTGGCGCTCGGCCATCGACGTGCCGCCGACACAGCCGGCGACCGTCAGGCAAGACGCCAACGCAACCATGGTCCAGCGCATGGATCCCTCCTTGGAGCAATTCCGGGAAAACGCATAGCGGTCTTCCGTCCGGAATTGCGCAAACAAAGACTCGATATCCGCCCCGCGCGACCTCGACCATGCGATTCAGGCTTTTTCGCAGCAAGCACGGGCTCACCCGGTTGCCGAATTCTTCCGCGAAGCGGCTGTGGCCTGGAAGCCAGCCACAATGGCAAGTCCTTCGACGGGACTGCGCTGATCGTGTCGGATAACCATGCCTTCCATCGACAGCACCGCAAGCCCGTTGGCGGAAAGCACGCGCCGCACATAGGCTTCGGAGTGGGCAAAGCGCCGCGACGGCCGCAGCGTGAAATCACCGCCGCCGGCAAGCGTCTCGACCGAGAACGCGAACATGCCGCCTTCGGCAAGCATGTCCGCAACCGCGCCGACGATTCCCTCGAGCGCCCCGACATAGATGAACACGTCGGCCGCGACCACGAGGTCGGCCCCCGTGCCAGAGTGGGAAAAACACTGAAGGTCGGCCTTTGCCAGCAGGTCATAGATGCCTTTGGCCTTTGCCTTCCTCAGCATGCCGGCCGAGATGTCGTAGCCCTCCAGCCGGTCGACGAACGGGCGCAGCCTTTCGCCCATCAGGCCGGTGCCGCAGCCGAGATCGAGGGCAAGCCGAAATCGGCCGGGCCTTGCCTTGCGGATCGCCTGAGCGAGAAAGTCCGGCAGCCGGTAGCCCAGATTCTCGACAAGCGACTCCTCGAAACTGTCGGCGTAGTGATCGAACAAGGTCTCGACAAAGGCGCTGGGCGGCGCCGTGGCGGCGGGCGCCTTGCCGATCAGTTGAAGCTTGAGCGCGGCGCCAAGACGGTCGGCGGGCTCCAGCTCCAGCGCCATGGTCCAGGCCTGCGCGGCCTGGTCGGACAGTCCCGCCGCCTCCTGCATCTCGCCGAGGCGGAACCAGCCGGCGGCCCATTGCGGCGAGAGCTCCAACGCGCCGAGCAGAAGTTCCGCCGCCTGCGCGGGCTCGCCCGAGGAGAGCAGCATCTCGGCGAAATCGGCGCGACGGTCGGCAGTCAAATCGCCCGACGAGGCCTGGAGCGGTTTCATTCGTGAAGTCCCCCACCGGGGATGGCGGAGCCGGCGGCTGGCTTTAAGATGAGTCAGCAGTCTCTTGCAACGGGCTTCCCGCGGCAAATTTAGCCATTATCTTCCAGGCATGCGCGCCAGCGACCTGCTCAAACCCCGGCCGGAGGGCCTCTACTGCCCGCCCGGCGATTTCTTCATCGACCCGGTGCGGCCCGTGGAGCGGGCGCTGATCACGCACGGCCATTCGGACCACGCGCGCGCCGGCCACCGTTCGGTGCTCGCCACGCAAGAGACGCTCGACATCATGGGGCTGCGCTATGGCGAGGATTTTGCCGGAACGACGCAGGCAGCAGTGCCTGGCGAAACGCTCGACATCAACGGCGTCGCCGTCACCTTCCATCCGGCGGGGCATGTTCTGGGTTCGGCGCAGATCTGCGTCGAGCATCGGGGCATGCGCATCGTCGCTTCCGGCGACTACAAGCGGCAGAAGGACGCCACCTGCCTGCCGTTCGAGCCGATCCGGTGCGATGTCTTCATCACCGAGGCGACCTTCGGACTGC
Organism: Alphaproteobacteria bacterium; assembly: GCA_017308345.1. GTDB lineage: Bacteria > Pseudomonadota > Alphaproteobacteria > Rhizobiales > Rhizobiaceae > Mesorhizobium. The sequence continues at coordinate 1,985 of JAFKFE010000871.1, forward strand.
CGGTGTTCCGCCACCCGCCGGACCGCGAGGAGATCGCCCGCGTGCTCAAATCGGCGGCGCAATTTCCCGAGCGCTCGCATCTGATCGGCGCCTATGCGCTCGGCAAGGCGCAGCGCGTGATGCGGCTGCTGCGCGATGCCGGCTATGACAGGCCGATCTTCATCCACGGCGCGCTGGCCAAGCTCAGCGAATATTATCAGGGCCAGGGGGTCGATCTCGGCGTGCTGGAGCCGGCGACGGTCGAAAGCGGCGGCAAGGCCGATTTTGCCGGCGCGATCGTGGTCGGACCGCCTTCGGCTTTCGCCGACCGCTGGGCGCGGCGCTTTCCGGATCCGATCTCCTGCTTCGCGTCAGGCTGGATGCGCATCCGCCAGCGGGCAAAGCAGGGCGGCGTCGAGCTGCCGCTGATCATTTCCGACCATGCCGATTGGGATGAGCTGACCCTCACGATCAAGGAGACAGGCGCTGAGGAAATCTGGGTGACGCATGGCCGCGAGGAGGCGCTGGTGCGCTGGTGCGAGCTCGAAGGCATCGCCGCGAAACCGCTGCATCTGGTGGGGTACGAGGACGAGGGCGATTGATGTGAACCGCTTCGCAGAGCTCCTCGACCGTCTCGTGCTGACGCCGTCGCGCAATGGCAAGCTGACGCTGCTCGCCGACTATTTCCGCGGTGTCGAGGACCCAGATCGCGGGCTGGCGCTGGCGGCGATCACCGGGGACCTCAACATCGCGGCGGTGAAGCCGGCGATGCTGCGCGCGCTGGTGGTCGAGCGCATGGATCCCGTGCTGTTCGGCTATTCCTACGATTATGTGGGCGACCTCGCCGAGACCGTGTCGCTGGTCTGGCCGCAACCGGCCGGGCATATCCCGAACCATGCGCCCACGCTTGGCGAAGTGGTCGGCAAGCTGCAGGCGGCGAGCCGCTCCGACGGGCCGAAAGGGCTGGCGCGGCTGCTGGACAGCGCCGGCATCTCTGCGCGCTTCGCCATCATCAAGCTGGTGACCGGCGGCTTGCGCATCGGCGTGTCCGCGCGGCT
>JAFKFE010000872.1 GCA_017308345.1 Alphaproteobacteria bacterium
GACGCAGAGAAAAAATCAGATGAAAAATCGCCGCCGCATTTACGAAGGCAAGGCCAAGATCCTCTATGAGGGGCCAGAACCGGGGACGCTGATCCAGTTCTTCAAGGACGACGCCACCGCCTTCAACAAGAAGAAACATGAAGTGGTCGATGGCAAGGGCGTGCTCAACAACCGCATTTCCGAGCACATCTTCAACCACTTGAACCGCATGGGCATCCCGACCCATTTCATCCGCCGGCTCAATATGCGCGAGCAGTTGATCAAGGAAGTCGAGATCATTCCGCTCGAAATCGTCGTGCGCAATGTCGCCGCCGGCTCGCTGTCCAAGCGCCTCGGCATCGAGGAAGGCACGATGCTGCCGCGCTCGATCATCGAATTCTATTACAAGGCCGACGCGCTCGACGACCCGATGGTGTCGGAAGAGCATATCACCGCCTTCGGCTGGGCAAGCCCGCAGGAAATCGATGACATCATGGCTTTGGCCATCCGCGTCAATGACTTCCTCTCCGGCCTGTTCCTCGGCGTGGGCATCCAGCTCGTCGACTTCAAGATCGAATGCGGCCGCCTGTTCGAGGGCGATATGATGCGCATCGTCGTCGCCGACGAGATCTCGCCGGATTCGTGCCGGCTGTGGGACGTCGCCACCCAGGACAAGCTCGACAAGGATCGGTTCCGCCGCGACATGGGCGGCCTGGTCGAGGCCTATCAGGAAGTCGCCCGCCGCCTCGGCATCATCAACGAGAACGAGCCGCCGCGCCCGACGGGGCCCGTGCTCGTCGCCTCCTCCGAGGCGCCCAAGGGCCTGAAGCACTGAATACTGACGGGCCAGCCGGACAATGGCAGGCCCCTTTTCCCAAAAGACCGTCTGCCCAGGAGCATCGATGAAAGCCCGCATCACCGTGACCCTCAAGAACGGCGTCCTCGACCCGCAGGGCAAGGCGATAGAGCATGCGCTCTCCGGACTGGGCTTGGACGGCGTCGGCCAGGTGCGCCAGGGCAAGGTGTTCGATATCGAGCTCACCGGAACCGACAAGGCCAAGGCCGAAGCCGACCTCAGGGCCATGTGCGACAAGCTCCTGGCGAACACGGTGATTGAGAATTACGCGGTGGAGATCGCCTGACAATGAAATCAGCCGTCGTCCTCCTGCCGGGCCTCAACCGCGACCGCGACATGATCGCGGCGCTGACCAAGATTTCCGGCCAGGCGCCGGCGACCGTCTGGCAGACCGACACGGAAATTCCGGACGTCGACCTGATCGCCATCCCGGGCGGCTTCTCCTTCGGCGATTATCTGCGCTGCGGCGCGATCGCGGCGCGCATGCCGGTGATGCGGGCGGTCGCCGAAAAGGCGGCCAAGGGCGTGGCCGTTGTCGGCGTCTGCAACGGCTTCCAGATCCTGGTCGAGGCGGGGTTGCTCCCCGGCGCCCTGATGCGCAATGCCTCGCTGAAATTCGTCTGCCGGCAGGTGAAGCTTGAGGTCGCCAACGCCAACACGATGTTCACGCGCCGCTACCGGCCCGGGCAGATCATCCGCTCGCCCGTGGCGCATCACGACGGCAATTATTTCGCCGATGCAGAAACGCTTGCGCGGCTCGAAGGCGAAGGCCAGGTGGTGTTCCGCTATGCGGAAGGCACCAATCCCAACGGCTCGATCAACGACATTGCCGGCATCATCAACGACAAGGGCAACGTGCTGGGCCTGATGCCGCATCCGGAGAATCTGATCGAGGCCGCGCATGGCGGCAATGACGGACGGGCGCTGTTTGAAGGCGCGCTCGGCATCGCTGCTTGATCCTTTGACATCCTAGCGGAACGCGGGGGCGGACTGACCATGGGACCGACGATTGCTCGCCTTGCCCTTGTGGCCGCAGCCGGGCTTGCTTTGGCCTCCTGCCAGTCCAGCCCCAAGCCCACACCGGTTCCGTCGGGCAAGAGCGCCTCGCTGCTTGCCATGGAACAGGTCGCCATCTCCGCGCATAAATGCTGGATCGCCAGCAAGGATCCGGCCTTCAAGGCCTACCAGATGGCCAATGAGCTCAATTCCTACAGCGGCACGCCGCGCTTCCTGCTGGTGCCCGCCAGGCATTATGGCGGCAAGCCGCTGCTGGTGGTGCAGGCGCAAGGCAATTCCAGCCGCGTCGACGTGTTCGGGCCGCTGATGGCAGAGCCGCTCGGCGCGCGCATCAGCTCCGATATCGCCCGCTGGCAGGCCGGCAACCCGTCCTGCACAGCCACCGCCTGACGCCATGGCCCGCTTCCTGCAGATCGCGGGACTGGTCATCGGCCTCACCGGTCTCGTCCTGCAGATCTGCATCACCGTGCCGGCCTCGATGGCGGCCGGCCGTAGTTTTCTCGGCTCGATCGTCTTCTATCTCAGCTTCTTCACGATCCTGACCAACATTGCCGCGGCGCTGGTCCATGCATCGCTGCTGTCGCCGTCGGGCTATGCCTGGTTCCCGGCCTTCGCCGGACCGCGGCTGCGCGCGGGCGTGGCGGTGTCGATCAGCCTTGTCTTCATCGTCTACGCGACGGTGCTGGCGCGGCTATGGCAGCCGCAGGGCCTGTTCCTGCTCTGCGATATCCTGCTGCACTATGTGACGCCAGCGTTGTTCGTGCTGTGGTGGCTCATCGCCGGCGCCGACGGCAGCACGCGCTGGCGCGACATTTCCCGGTGGATTGTCTACCCACTTACCTATCTGGCCTATGTCCTGCTGCGGGCGCCAATGGCAGGCGAGGTCCCCTACCCATTTCTCAATGTGGAGAAGAACGGCGCGGCCAGCGTCGCCGTTTCAGCGCTGGCCACCACCGCGTTGTTTCTGGCGCTGAGCGTGATCGCCGTGTCCGCCGATCATTGGCTTGCCCGGCTGCGAAAATAGGCCGTGGCCCGATCCATGGCGTAACTCACTCCCAGATCGACCGGATGCCTTCGCGATGGGCGTCGCAGCGCGAGATGCCGATATCCTTGAGCTGCTCGTCCGTCATCTCCATCAGCGCAAGGCGGCCGCGCCGACGCTCCAGCA
>JAFKFE010000873.1 GCA_017308345.1 Alphaproteobacteria bacterium
CTGCTTTGAGATGTCGCAGCCGACGTAGTTCTGCATTATCATGTCCACGCCTCTTCCTGTGGTGCGGGGTCTGCTTGGAACAGCCCCGTGCAACTGTTCAGGTTGATGGTTCACCGGTGGGAAGGGACCGGGCCATGCCACGGCCTGTCCGAAGGACGACCAGGATTCACTCGGTCTCCTTCCCACTTCAAACCATACACCAGAACCAACACACAGGATTCCAGGGTCTGCGCGCGTCGCTCCGCTCCTTGCTCCGCCCTGGAATGACGACGGAACGGCTGTCGCGGCAGGCCGCCCAGGCCGTGAGGACAAAAAAGCCCGGCGCATGGCCGGGCTATTGTGGTTGACAGGGATATCCGATCAGTTGGCGTCGATCGCCTCGCCGATGCGCGCGATGGCCTGCTGATAGACGCTCGCCGAATTCCAGCCGGCTATCGCGCCCATATTGGCCGCGTAGCTCGCGCCGGCATGCCAGCCATGCGCCTTGAGGTAGTTGGCGGTGGAAGCGAGCGCTGTGTTGCGGTCGCGCAGATTTCTGCTGCCGACGCCGAATTTCATGACGTTTCCAGGCAGGAACTGGGTGTGGCCGATCTCGCCATGCATGGCGCCGACCGACGAGGCGCTGAGCGCGCCGCTGTCGACCAGCTTCAGCGCGGCGATGGCGTGAGGCCTGAAATAATCCGGGCGGCGGCAGTCATAGGCCAGCGTCACGATCGCCGAAACCGTGTTCTGGTTGCCCATCGAGGCGCCGAAGCCGGTCTCCATGCCCCAGATGGCGAGCAGCACGCCCGGCGGCACGCCATAGGTGCGCTCGATATTGGCGAACATCGCCGCGTTTGACTTCTTCAGCGCGCGGCCCCGGGAGATGATCGCGGACGCGCCGCGCCGCTGCATGAAGCTTTCCACCGAGCCGCTGAACGCCTTGTGGATCGCCCGGTCGGCGGCGATCGTCCTGGTCGCGTAGGTGGCACCCGCCAGCGCGGACAGGCCTCTCTGGCCGACGCCCTCGGCCCTCGCCTCCCCGGCAAAATCCTGTTTCCAGGCGTCAAAGCCCGAACCATTCTTCCCGCAGCTCGGAGCTGCCTCGGCGCCCGCCGCCAGCGCCAGCGTCGCTATGACCGCTGCCGCGAAAATCCTTCCCTTGGCAAAAAATGCCATCTCGTTCTCCTGATTGCCTGAATCACGTCCCGGTTGTGAATTTGCCAGCGAAACGCCCGGTTGTCACCGCCCTCGCGGGGGACGTGACATCCGACATCGGCAAAAGAAGGGCAATTTGCCCGCGATCAGGCAACAGGTGTGGCGGGCTTGCCTCATGATGGACGTTGATGTCGCGACCATCCGCGCCGGTGGTGGTGTAATCTCGCGGTAACCAACGATCTCCTACATCATGCAACCGAAACCTTCGGCAGGGGAGCAGCGTGACGATCGAAAATACCGCCTTCGAGCGCTATCGCCGCTCGCCGAACGAGAAGACCACCTTGTGGCGCCTGTTCTTCGGGTCGGCGATCGTCGTCGCCTTCTGGATGGCGATGACGGCCCTGGTGCTGTTTGCCGGCACCTATGTCTATATCGTCTGGCGTCTCCCCGGCCCCTCGACCGGGCGCTACATGCAGGATTTCCTGGCATCGCCCACCGGCATCCTCAGCGCGCTGACCTCCTTTGCCGGCATCTGGATCGGTCTGTGGGTGGCGATGCGCTTCGTGCATGGCGAACCGCTCTCAGCCCTTTTCGGCGTCGGCCGTCGCATCGCGGGCGGCGATTTCCTCAAAGGGTTGATCGCTGTCCTGATCACCTCGCTGTTCTCCGAGGTGCTGCTCTACTGGCTGCAGCCGGAGATCGCGCGCGGACCGATCGCGTTCTCGTCCTGGCTGCTCTTCCTTATCCCGATCGTGCTGCTTGCCTTCCTGCAGACCTCGTCGGAGGAAATGCTGTTTCGCGGCTACCTGTTGCGCGGCCTTGCCTACCGCTTCAGGAGCCCGCTGGTCTGGGCACTGCTGCCGGGGCTGCTGTTCACCTCGCTGCACTGGAACTCGGCCTCGACCTTGGCCATCAATGCCTGCGTGCTGGTCTCGATCGGCGCCTTCGCCCTGCTGCTCACGCTCTTGGTCCATGCCACCGGCAATCTCGGCGCCGGCTTCGGCGCCCATCTCGGCAACAACCTGACCGGCTTCCTGCTGATCTCGCATCAGGAGGGCTACAATGGCTTCGCCTTGCTCAACGCCAAGCCGCTCGAAGGCCCCGGCTGGACGAACTGGGACGCCGTCCTCATCGCCGCGATCGGCATTGTCAGCACGCTTTTGACGATGCTCCTGCTTTTGCACCGGCGCTCGCCGCTGAGAGTCGGGACCGGCAAGCAAAGCTTTGGCTGATCGCGTCGTTTTGGCCGGATTCCAGCCCAAGCCTTGACTCCGCGGCCGATTTCCTGTCTAGAGCCGCTGAATTCCGCGACGAGTTTTCTTTCGCGAAAGCCGACCAGGACGCCGATGCCTCATTGAGGCGGGTGCTGTAAAGAGATCCCGGAGGCCAACACCCGGCAGCGCAAGGCGCCCCCGGGTGCTTTTTGGCTTTGCGCTTTTGCTTGGCGACCCGGCGCGAACGCACTACCTCTCGGTTCGACCCCCGAACCGAGATCGAAGGATGGCAGATGTTTGAATCCCTCCAGGAGCGCCTTGGCTCCATCCTGAACGGCCTCACCGGCCGCGGCGCGCTGTCCGAGGCGGATGTCTCGGCGGCGCTGCGCGAGGTGCGCCGTGCGCTGCTCGAGGCCGACGTCGCGCTGGAAGTGGTTCGCTCCTTCACCGACAAGGTGCGCGAGAAGGCGGTCGGCGCGGCGGTGCTGAAGTCGATCAAGCCCGGACAGATGGTCGTCAAGATCGTCCATGACGAGCTGGTCGACATGCTGGGCGCCGAGGGCGTCGCCATCGACCTCAACGCGCCGGCGCCCGTCGTCGTCATGATGGTCGGCCTGCAGGGCTCCGGCAAGACGACCACCTCGGCCAAGATCGCCAAG
>JAFKFE010000874.1 GCA_017308345.1 Alphaproteobacteria bacterium
CGAATTCCAACCGGTCGGAAAGGCGCATCGCGCGGTTAACATGCGTGGTGTAAACATAGGCCGCGAGCCCCATCTCGGTCGCGTTTGCGCGGGCCCGGATTTCTTCTTCGCTCGAAAATCGCAGAACTGGCGCGACAGGCCCGAATGTCTCTTCCCGGGCTATCAGCATCTGGTCGTCGACATCGCCCAGCAGCGTCGGCGCTACGAAATTGCCCGCGCCCGGTTCCGGCGCGGCGCCGGCCACGAGGCGTGCGCCTCGCTTGAGCGCATCGTGAATATGGGTTCGGCACTTCTCGACCACGGACCGCTTTGTCATGGGTCCTATGTCGACACCTGCTTCAAAACCGGAACCGCTTCGCAACGCCGAGATTCGCTGCGCAAGCCGCTCGATGAAACGATCGTAAAGCCGGTCCTGGACGAAGATGCGGTTAGCGGCCAGGCAATCCTGCCCGGATGTCGTGAACTTAGCCGCCATGCAGCCTTCAACGGCCAGATCGAAGTCGGCATCGTCGAACACGATGAACGGTGCGTGCCCTCCGAGCTCCATCGAGACCTTCTTGACCGTCTTGCCCGCCCTGGACAGCAGCATGCGGCCGATCTCGGTCGAACCGGTAAAGCTGAACGCGCGTACCCGTTGATCATCCAGCAGACGACCGACCAGCCTTTCCGGCTCGCCGGTGACCACCTGGAAGACGCCTGGAGGAAATCCGGCGCGCTCCGCCAACACTGCGAGCGCCAATGCCGAAAGCGGGGTTTCCACCGCGGGTTTGACGATCACCGCGCAACCGGCGGCAAGTGCCGCCGAAGCCTTGCGAGCGATCATCGCGCTGGGAAAATTCCACGGCGTAACGGCCGCGGCGATGCCAACAGGTTGCAGGGAAACGAATAGCCGGCTCCCGGGCTTGTGACTCGGAATGGTCTCGCCGTAGGCCCGCTCGCCCTCGGCGGCGAACCAATCCATGAACCCCGCGCCGTACAGGATTTCGGCCCGCGCTTCCGCAAGCGGTTTGCCCTGTTCGGCAGACAGGATGACGGCAAGGTCGGCAACGTTTTCGCGAACGAGACGCCCCCAGGCTGAAAGTATCCGTCCCCTGTCTGCCGCCAGCATGTCGCGCCAGCCGCCGAAGGCATTGCCGGCATAGCTTATCGCCCGTTCAAGCATCGGCTCGTCGCAAGCCGCTACTCGGGCGATCTCCAGTCCGGTCGCCGGATCGGTCACCGCTATATCGAAATCCGTGTCAACGAAGGCGCCGCCGACAAACAGCTGCGTCCGCAGCAGTCCGGCATCGCTCAGCCGAGCGAGCGCCAAGCGCGCTTGTGGCACCATCTGGTTCATTGATTCTCGCACTCTGAATTCATACGGGCAGTCTAGGCGAGTAGCGGCGCAGAAATTCATCCCAAATACTTGCCAAATCGCAGGAGTCCTGCAAAATTTCAGAGCATACGAGGAAATACGCAAAGGATTGGCATGAAGCTGGATCGTCTGGATGCCCGCCTTCTGAGCATCATGCAGAACTACAACCGATACAGCACCGAGGAACTCGGACAGGCGGTCGGCCTGTCGGCCACGGCCGTTCAGCGTCGTCTCAAGCGGCTGCGTGACGAGGGCGTCATCGAAGCCGATGTGTCCATCATCAAGCCGAAGACAGTCGGTCGCCCCGTGGCCATGCTCGTACTTGTCTCGCTCGAACGCGAGCGGGCCGATATCGTCGATCGCTTCAAGCAGTCGATCCGCCAGACCCCGGAGGTGATGAACGGCTATTACGTCACGGGAGAGTCCGACTTCGTCCTGATCGTGACATCCCAAAGTATGGAAGACTATGAAGTCTTCACCCGAAAGTTCTTCTATGAGAATCCGGATATCAAGGGATTCAAGACGATGGTCATAATGGACCGGGTGAAGGTGGGTTTTTCGATGCCTATCGACCTCGATGATTTTTCTTGATTTCCTATCTGTCGGGTCGGTGTAGTGGACGAGCGTGAAGGCCCAGGCAGCCCGCTCGTTCAAGCCGAGCAAGATGCACCCAGCATCTCGATCATGCGCTGGCAGGCGGCGAGCTCGCTGGCGAGAATGTATTCGTCCGGCTTGTGGGCACGGCCGATGTCGCCGGGGCCGCAGATGATGGCGTCGAGCCCGGCGGCCTGGTAGAGCCCGGCCTCGGTGCCGTAGCTGACGGCGGCGAGCGAGGTTTGGCCGGTCAGTTCTTGCAACAGCGCCACCAACGGCGCGTGCTCCGGCAATGACAGCGCCGGATAGGCGCTGAGCGGCGTCCATTCGACACGAAAACCTTCAGCCGCGCTGGTCTCCGTGCTGGCTCTGACCGGCGCGAGCAGGCTGCCCGGGTCGACGCCGGGAATGGCGCGCGCTTCCAGGTCCAGCGTGCAGATGTCCGGAATGATGTTGACCGACTGTCCGCCCTTGATCACGCCCGCCTGCAGCGAGGAATAGGGCGGTTCGAAGGCCGCGTCGAACGGGCCGTGCGTCAGGCGCTCGGCCTCGCTCACAACGACGCCAAGCGTCTCGGCCATGCCATGGATGGCGTTGCGCCCGAGATCGGGGCGCGAGGAATGACCCGACCGCCCATGGATGGTGACGCGCGCGGCCGCCTTGCCCTTGTGGCCGCGCACGGCACGCATGCTGGTCGGCTCGCCGACGATGACGCCGAGCGGTTTCGCGCAAAGTTCGGGAAGCCGCGCGATCAGATGCGGCACGCCGCGGCATCCGATCTCCTCGTCATAGGAGAAGGCGAAGTGGATCGGTTTGGCGAGGTTCAGCTTCGCAAGCTTGGGCACGGCAGTGAGCCCTGCTGCCAGAAACCCCTTCATGTCGGTGGTGCCGCGTCCATGGAGCCGCTCGCCCTGCCGGCGCAGTGCGAATGGGGGCGAACTCCATTGCGGCTCAGCCGCGGGGACGACGTCCATGTGGCCGGATAGGACATAGCCCGGGACGTCGGCGGGACCGATCGTCCCGAAGAGGTTGCAACGGTCGCCTTCCGGCCCTGGCAGCAAC
>JAFKFE010000875.1 GCA_017308345.1 Alphaproteobacteria bacterium
CGATGACACTGCGGCCGCCGGTGGGACAATCGTTCGATGTGATTGTTCCCTTGATCGGCCGCGAGGCTGTGATCGCGCTGGCGGACGGTGCAATCCTGCCGCCCGCCCGGCAAATCGACGTCGGCGGGTTGCGAGGAGCGGTCGCTGTGTCGCCCAGCAAGGCGGTCCTTTGTCTGGGTGCGAAGGGATCCAAGTCGAGTAGCATCAAAACCGTCGTCGATGGCGAACTCCCGCTTGGAATCCTGCGCGGCGCGATCGACGAGACCCTCGCCACATTGCCCAACCAGGATGATTTGGTGGAAATCGACTTTATCGGCGATTCGCGGCCGCCGATCCGCATCAGCCGCTACCGCTATGAGCAGCTTGGCCTCGACGGCGCCACGGTGCGCTGGCTTCCCCCTTCAGAGACGTCCGGTGCCGGGCCGGTAGCCCGTATGATTCTGGACCCGAGGCACGAGTACGCACTGGAATACGCGGAGGACGGAGTATGGCGCCTCCCGGAGCAATGCATTGGGCCTTGCCTCGTCTATCTGCGAGACGGCGTCGATGTTGTGTCGCGCCCGGTGCCGATCCCGCAGCCAGGCGCTCCCAACGCCTATACCGGGGGCTTGATCTCGGCCTTAGCGATGGCGGATTATGAGGCGCGCCAAGACGCGGTCATGGACGCGCTCGTCCGGCTCGGACGCGGCGAGGCCGGAGCGGATGACTTCAAGTGGCTGCGCGACGCGGCGACCAACCTGAATGGCCTTCCAGCGAGCGCCTTTGATGCCTTGAAGCTGCTCCCATCGAGTCCAGAGACCCTCATCCACCTGCTACTCAGCGCCCGCGAGGCGGGGGAGCGCAGCGTCATTTGGGCCTTGCAGAACGAACTGCCATTCCTGTGGCTTGCCCTGCCCCTCCGCGCCTGGTGGTCGACAATGGACCGTCAGTGCACCGCCCTCACCGACGCGCTGGAAAGCGCTCTTGGCAAAGAAATGGCCATGAACGAGGTAGTGGCGTGGCTAGGCGGGGTATGTGCCGACCTCACAGCGCTCGAGCCCGCCCTCGCAACAATCTTTAGTATGGCCGGACTGCCGATGGGGGAGAAGACACCTGGTCCTTCGCTTCGGGATTTGACGAGCGGTTACATCCGGGACCAGCATCAGCGGGGCGGCGATACCCGCAACGACCTCGGCTCGCGCCTCGTCTCAGCGGCGCTGAAGCTTCCACCCGAAATTGAAACAAAATCTCACACAGATTTTGCGGGTCTCTTTGCTCCCGTCCTGCTCGCAGCAAGTGCCCGTGAGAAACTCGATTTAGATCGCGAACTGGCGTTAATCGCGCGCCGGACGCTTCGCGAGGACCCGATGTATGTATCGGGAGCGTGGCCTCATCTCCTGAAATTCTACGATTGAGCATGACAATGAGACCCTTCGAGATTCTGAATGAAGTAAAGCGGCGGAGCGCCGAGGCCGTGATTGCGCAATCGGGACTCGCCCATGAGGGGCTCCGGCGGCACTTGCGCGCCGTTCTTGGCGGCGATGATCCGGCGATCGGCGCTATGCTGCAGGAGCCGGTGCTGGAAGGCGCCCACCCGTTCGTCACTGCCAGCGCGACGATGGCGGCCTTGGCGGGTTCCCTGCTGCATTCCGACCTCGTGGCGGCATTGGACGGCTTGCCCGCCGGTCACGATTATCGCTTCCCGCGCACGCGCAAGCCGTTCGTCCACCAGGCCGACACCTGGCGCTTGCTTGCGGAATCCCGACCACAGTCGGTGCTGGTCACCTCGGGCACTGGGTCCGGAAAGACCGAATGCTTTCTCTTTCCGATCCTGAGCGATCTAGCCACCCAGGCGCAGCTCCAACGCGACTCGCTCGAAGGCGTGCAGGCAATCATGCTCTATCCCCTCAATGCACTGATCGAAAGCCAGCGCGAACGGCTGTCCGCTTGGACTCAGCCATTCGGCGGGCGACTTCGCTATTGCCTCTACAATGGCGATCTGCAACGCTCCGCAAAGGAATCCGAACGCCGCCGCACGCCGGAAGAGGTGATCGACCGGGAGCGGCTGCGCGCCTGCCCGCCGCCGCTGCTCGTCACCAACATCACCATGCTCGAATACATGCTGGTCCGCGCTGAGGACCGGGCGATCATCGACGCCTCGCAGGGCAAACTGAAATGGATCGTGCTGGACGAGGCGCATTCGCTGGTCGGTGCGGCGGCGGCCGAAATCGCACTGCTCCTGCGGCGCGTCATGCTTGCCTTTTCCGTGAAGCCCGAGGAGGTCCGCTTCGTCGCCACCTCGGCGACCATCGGCTCAGGCGAGGACGTGCGTCAGCAGCTTCAGCGCTTCCTGGCCGACGTCGCCGGCATTCCGGACGACCGCGTCCATGTGATCGAGGGACGGCGCCAGATGCCGCGCCGACCCGAGGGCGCTGCTGGCCGGTCATCTGTCGACATCCGCGCCGCGGACCCGACCCAGCTTTACGATATGCTTGGCCGAGACCCAGCGACGTGGCGGCTCGTCGAGCGGCTATTCGATGGCAGTGTGCCGCTTGCGGACTTCGATGCGCCCGCGAAGACGTATGGCGTCGATGCGGCCGATCTCATTTCAGCGATGTCGCGCGCCGCGCTGAAGACGGCCGATAACGAACAGGAACGCCTCGCACCGGTCCGGCTTCATGCCTTCGAGCGTGCCGTTCCCGGCATCTGGAGTTGCATCAATCCGGCTTGCCCGCACAAGCCGTCTGACTGGCCTTTTGGCCACATCCTGCCCGAGCGCGCCGACGACTGCCCATCCTGCGGCGCGCCGGTGCTGGAGGTGGTAAGCTGCTTTGAATGCGGTGAAGCGTTCCTGGAAGGAGTCGAAGCTGGCCCGCGCCTGTCGGCACCGTTGCGCAATCCACCACGGGACGAGTTCGCCTTTGACAGTGCACGCGATAACGATAGCGGACGGGAGGATGCGGACGACGTCGGAGACGACGCCGAGGAAGAGGAAGATGTCCTTGCCTGGGATCGCCTTTTTGCGGC
>JAFKFE010000876.1 GCA_017308345.1 Alphaproteobacteria bacterium
AATATGCGCATGGCGTGCCCGGCGGCATGAAGAACGCGCTCGACTGGCTCGTCTCGCGCGACGCCGCCGTCGGCAAGCCGGCGATGCTGGTGCATGCCTCGCCCCGCTCGCTCTACGCGCGGGCGGCACTGGCCGAGGTGATGCGGACGATGTCGTTCGCACTGTATGAGGAGACGCTGGAGATCGCGCTGCTGGGCAAGAAGCCGGGAGAGATGGAGGCGATCCTGAGCCAGGACGCGAACCGGCAGGCGATGCGCGAGGCGGTTCGGGGTTTTGTGGGGTTTATTGGCGCAAACTTAGCCTCGTCATTCTAGGGCGGAGCAAGGAGCGAAGCGACGCGCGCAGACCCTAGAATCCATGCCGTGGCGCTAAGGTGTTGCAACGATTACAGAATTCCGCACCGTTGCGCTCGACGTCGAAAATCACGGCATGGATCCTCGGGTCAAGCCCGAGGATGACGAACGCGAAGGGGAGCGCCCATCCCCCGCCATCGCCGAAAGTACAGCACCGGCATCCGAACCTGCCGTCCTTCTACCCCTTCCGCAGCGTCTCGACGTCGGTCTTGCCGACATACCAGTCGCGGGCGTTGACCTCCTCGAACACCACCCAGACATCGTTGTTGCCGAGCCCCGTGGCTTCCATGATGGCCGAGGTCACCTTTTTCGCGATGTCAGCCTTCTTGCCGGCCGGATCGGCGGCGATCACTTCCTTGACGATGCGGATGTTGACGAATGGCATGATGTCCTCCCTTGCTGTTCCGGCGCCCGGCGCCGGCAAATTCCTTGGCGGTCCGCTCAGCCGGGCCGGGCGGCCGTTGCGGCAACCGCGGCGCGGCTGGCGCTGGGGGAACGCGCAGAAAGGCCTCCAGAGCCCGCCGGAAAAGAGCCCGCAGCCAGTTCAAAAAGTCTTGGCCCCGTTCACCATCAGCCGCACCATGTAGAGCGAGGTGGTGCCGGCGATGTAGAGGCAGTTGAGCTTGTTGCCGCCGAACACGCAGTTGGCGGTCACTTCCGGCACCTTGACCTTGCCGATCAGCGTGCCGTCCGGGTCGTAGCAATGGATACCGTCGGCGGCGCTTGTCCAGATGCGCCCGTCCGAATCGAGCCGAAAACCGTCGAACAGGCCGGCGGTGCAGTCGGCGAACACCCTGCCGCCCGAAACCTTCCTGCCATGCTTTCCGACAGTGAAGACCCGCATATGCGCCGGGTTGTTCTCGCCGTGCGTGCGGCCGGTGTCGACCACATAGAGCAGGCTCTCGTCCAGCGAGAAGGCGAGCCCGTTCGGCCGCACCATGTCGGTGATCACGGCCTCGACATCGCCCGTATCCGGATCGACGCGGTAGACGTTGCAGGCGCCGATCTCGCTTTCGGCCTTGTCGCCCTCGTAGTCAGTGTCGATGCCGTAACTCGGATCGGTGAACCAGATCGAGCCGTCGGAGCGCACCACCACGTCGTTGGGCGAGTTCAGCCGCTTGCCTTTCCATTTGGCGGCGATGGTGGTGACCGAGCCGTCGAATTCGGTGCGGCTGACGCGGCGGCCGGAATGCTCGCAGGTCACCAGCCGGCCCTGCCGGTCGACCGTGTTGCCGTTGGAATTGCCAGACGGCTGGCGGAACACGCTGACGCTGCCGTCCGTCTCGTCATAGCGCAGCATGCGGTTGTTGGGGATGTCGGACCAGACGACATAGCGGCCGGCGGCGAACCAGGCCGGCCCTTCCGCCCAGCGGCATCCGGTGAACAGCTTTTCCACCTGCGCGCTGCCGTTGAACAGGCGCGCGAAGCGCGGATCGAGAACCTCGTAATAGTCTGCGGCCGCCATGCATTCCTCCCGGCATCACGTGACGGTGGATCAAGCCAGCCCGCGATCGTTCTGGCAAGACGGCAAGCCAGCAATTTGTATGACAAAACCGATGAGAACCGCGTGAAGCGGTCAGGCCGCGCCGGACGCATAGCCTGTTAGCCCGCGATTAACCGGCTATGCGCTGGTTGCAATGGTGCATTGCAACATCTTTCTTTTGCAACGCACCATTCCTATGTCATGCTCACAATCGTCAGGGAGGAACAACTAGAAGGAGCCCTGTCACCATGTTCGACAACCTTGTCGCCCGCGCCCGCGCCAGCCTCGCCAAGCGCCGCAACTACAACCGCCTCGTCGCCGAAATCGAGAACCTGTCCAGCCGCGATCTCGCCGATCTGCGCGCCGACCGTTCCGAGATGCTCTACCAGGTCCACAAGCAGATTTACGGCTGATCGGCAGGCCGATCAGCCGGCCGCTTCGTCATTCTCGGGCTTGACCCGAGACTCCATTCCGTGACTTTCGAGCGTCGCAGCGATGCAGAACACGCGCGCCCACAAGCGCCAATTCTGGACCGCCGCATTCCTCGGTCAACGTCACGGCATGGATTCCAGGGTCTGCGCGCTTCGCTTCGCTCCTTGCTTCGCCCTGGAATGACGACGCAAAGGGGCCTCAGCCTAGCGCCATGTCAACCCGGCGCCACCAGCGCCTTCTCGATCTGCGGCAGCAGCAACGTCCTCACGGAGTCGGGCGTCAGCGGGCCGACATGCTTGTAGGCGATCTTGCCGTCCTTGCCGATGACGAAGGTCTCCGGAACGCCGTAGACGCCCCAGTCGATCGCCGCGCGTCCGGCCGGGTCGACGCCGATGGCCTGATAGGGATTGCCGAGATCGCCGAGGAAGCGGCGGGCATTTTCCGGCTGGTCCTTGTAGTTCAGCGCCGCAAGCGTGAAACGCCTGTCCTGCGACAGGCCGAGCAGCACCGGATGTTCTTCCCGGCATGGCGCGCACCAGGACGCGAACACGTTGACCAGCGTCACCTTGCCGGCGAAGCTTTTGGAATCGAGCCCCGGCAGGCTCACGCCTTCCAGGGGCGGCAGGCTGGTCTGCGGCGCCGGCAGGCCGATCAGCGCAGAGGGGATTTCCGAGGTGTCGCGGCCCGAGAGCAGCTGCGATAGGAACAGCCCGGCCAGTCCCAGGAACACCAGC
>JAFKFE010000877.1 GCA_017308345.1 Alphaproteobacteria bacterium
GGCGCGGCTGGGGTCCGATCCTCGGCGCGTAGGTCCACCAGCCGTCGCGCAGCACCGCGCCCTCGGGCGGCTCCATGCCGGCGCCCGATCCCCTGATCCGCGCCTGCACGACCTGCAGTCCGGAAGGCGTGAGCTTCCAGTCCTCCTGCCAGCCCGTCTTTTCCACCGAATGCGTCCAGGACAGGGTGAAGGCGGCGACGGCCAGGGTCAGCGTCTTGCCGGCGGTGAGGATGCAGAGGCTCAAGGCGACGAACGATCCGCCGGCACCGTGTCGCGTGTGCGATACCAGTGCGCCGCGATCACCAGCAGCGAAAGCGCGAAGCCGGCTTCGTCGGTCATCGGCAGGGCCGCGACCAGCAGGAAGGAGGCGGCAGCGGCCGCAAGCCGCTCCCAGACCGTCAGCCTGGCGCGGAGGAAGCCGATCACCGCGGCGCCCCAGAGGCCGATCGCCAGCACGGCCTTGACGACGACATAGCCGACGGCTGGCCAATAGCCGATCGCCGTTGCCAGACTGCCGCCGTCCTGCAGCATCAGGGCTGGGGTGTAGACCGCCATGAAGGGCACGACAAAGCCGGCGGCGGCGACCTTTATCGCCTCGAAGGAGATCTTCAGGCCGCTTTCCCTGGCGATCGGCGCGGCCGCGAAGCACGCCAGCGCCACCGGCGGCGTCAGGTCCGCCAGGATGCCGAAGTAGAACACGAACATGTGGCCTACCAGAAGCGGCACGCCGAGCTGGAGCAATGCCGGCCCGGCGATCGAGGCGGTGATGATGTAGTTCGGGATGGTCGGAATGCCCATGCCCAACACCAGACAGGTGACCATGGTCAGGATCAGCGACAGGAAAAGGCTCGACTGGCCGATGGAAACGATGAAGGCGCCGAAGGTGGTGGCGACGCCTGTCAGCGTCATGGTGCCGACGATGACGCCAACCACGGCGCAGGCGATGCCGACCGGCAGCGCCGTGCGGGCACCCTCGGCCAGCGAATCGCGGCAGGCGATCAGCGTGTCGCGGCCGCCCGCGACAAACAGGTTGGCGACGATCAGCAAGGCGGCCGCCGCAAGGATGGCGTTGATGCCGATCTTGAAGAAGCTGGCGGCCATGAGACCGAGGCCGATCCAGAAGATGACGCGCAGCGCCGTCGATGAAAGCCCATATGCCGCCGAGCCGCCGAGGATGAGCAGCACCGTCAAGGCGAGGCCGACGGTGCCGGCATAGAGCGGCGTGTAGCCCGAGAACAGCAGATAGATGAGAACGCCCAGCGGGAGGATCAGGTACCAGCCCTTGCGAAACGCCTCCAGCGGGGAAGGCAGCTCCGCTCGCGACAGCCCGAGCAGATTGAATTTGCCGGCTTCGAGATGCACCATCCAGAAGGCGGACGCGAAGTAGAGCAGGGCGGGAATGACCGCCGCCTTGACGACCTGGTAATATTCGACGCCGAGCGTCTCGGCCATGATGAAGGCGACCGCGCCCATCACGGGAGGCATGATCTGTCCGCCCATCGAGGCGGTGGCCTCGACGCCTCCGGCAAAGGCGGCGCGATAGCCGAAGCGCTTCATCAGGGGAATGGTGAACTGGCCGGTGGTCACCACATTGGCGACGCCGGACCCCGATATCGTGCCCATCAGGCCTGATGCGATCACCGCCACCTTGGCGGCGCCTCCGCGCGCATGCCCGACGAAACCCAGCGAGATGTCGGTGAACAGCCTGATCATCCCGGCGCGCTCGAGAAACGAGCCGAACAGGATGAAGAGGAAGATGTAGGTCGCCGAAACATAGATCGGGATGCCGTAGATGCCTTCGGTGCCATAAGCCATCTGGTCGATGACCTGCGAGACGTCATAGCCGCGATGATCGAGCGGCGACGGCAGATGCTGGCCGAACAGGGCATAGAGGAGAAAGCACCCCGAGATGATCGGCAGCGCCGGCCCCATCATCACATAGGCCGCGGCGAAGACCGTGGCCAAAGCGATGACCCCGAAAACCAGGTCCGGCGTGTTCAGGTCGCCGGCGCGCAGGATCAGCGGTTGATATTCGATGTACTGGTAGGCGGCGACCGCGACGCCGGCCAGGGCCAGCGCCCAGGCCGCCGCCTTGCCGATGGGTCCGAGCTTTCGGGCCGCCGCCACCAGCGGAAAGGCCAGGAGCATCAGGAAGCCGACATGAACGGCGCGCAGAACCTGGCTCGGAACGCTGAGGATGTGGGCGGCCGTGGCGATCTGGAACAGCGAGAAGGCGACCGCGCACCAGAAGAGCACACGGCCTTCCGGTGTTTCGGGAAAGCCGCGCCCGGTCGGATCGTGGAAATCGTCTTCGGCCGCGGCCGCCGCCGCCCCGGTCTCGCCAGTCGTCTGGGTCATGGACTTGCGCCTCCGCCAAGCCGGGAGCCGATGCGCCGCCTTTCCAGGCGGCCGCCCGTCACATCAAACCCTTTTCCTTGTAATAGCGCGCGGCGCCCGGATGCAGCGGGATCGGCAGGCCCTTGATCGCGTTCTCGATCTTGATCGACTTAGCCGCGTTGTGCGCGGCCACCATCTTGTCGAGGTGCTCGAACAATTGCTTGGTCATCTGGTAGGCTTCGTCGTCCGACAGGTCGGAACGGGTGACGAGGATGTTGGTTATGGCAAGGGTCGGCACGTCTTCCTTCTGGCCTTCATAGGTGCCGGCCGGAATGGTGGCCGCCTGGAACGGCGCGCCCAGCTTCTGCGCGACCTCCGCCGGGATCGCCACCACGGTGATCGGAAGCGACGACGCAAGGTCCTTGATCGAGGCGACGCCGAGGCCGGCCGACTGCAAGGTCGCGTCGAGCTGGCGGTTCTTGATCAGTTCGACCGACTCTCCGAAGGGCAGGTATTCGGTCCGCGAAAGGTCGTCATAGCTCATGCCCAGCGCGCCGAAGATGGCGCGGGCGTTGAGTTCGGTACCCGACTTGGGCGCGCCGACGGACAGGCTCTTGCCCTTCAAGTCCGCGAACGACTTGATGCCCGAGTCCTGGCTGGCAAC
>JAFKFE010000878.1 GCA_017308345.1 Alphaproteobacteria bacterium
GCGGTCGAGGACGAGGAGTTCAAGGCGGCCGAGACGGCCGGCGGCTACGCCAAGGAAATGTCGAAGGAATACCAGGCCAAGCAGGCGGCGCTGACCGCCGAGCACATCGCCAAGCAGGACATCGTCATCACGACCGCGCTGATCCCGGGCCGTCCGGCGCCGAAGCTGGTCTCGGCGGCCATGGTCGCCTCGATGAAGCCGGGTTCGGTGATCGTCGATCTCGCCGTCGAGCGCGGCGGCAATGTCGAGGGCGCGGTTCCGGGCAAGGTCGTGACGACCGACAACGGCGTCAAGATCGTCGGCCATCTCAACGTGCCGGGCCGTGTTGCCGCCTCGGCCTCTTTGCTCTACGCCAAGAACCTCTACGCCTTCCTCGAGACGATGGTCGACAAGACGGCCAAGACGCTCGCCATCAAGCGCGACGACGAACTGGTCAAGGCGACGATGCTGACGGATGGCGGCCGGGTCGTGCATCCGAACTTCGCCAAGGCGGCCGAACAGCCTCACACCGAACCGGCGGCCATTCCGGCGAAGACCATGGTTGCCGACGCTGCCGGCGCAAAGCCGGCGGCGAAGAAGAAGTCCGCAGCCAAGCCTAAGGGGACCGCGTGATGGACGCCTTGCAGAAAGCTCTCGACCAGCTCGATCAGGCGAGCGCCGCCGTTCGGCTCGCGGTGCAGGATCTCGCCAACAACGCGCCGGGCGCGGCGGATGCCGCCGGCGGCGCGGCGCATGCCTTGTCCGGCGGCGCCGTCGATCCCTTCGTCTTCCGTTTCGCCATCTTCGTGCTGGCGATCTTCGTCGGCTATTATGTCGTCTGGTCGGTGACGCCGGCGCTGCACACGCCGCTGATGGCCGTCACCAACGCGATCTCTTCCGTCATCGTCGTCGGCGCGCTGCTTGCGGTCGGCATCGCCGCCTCCGGCCTTGCCGCGGGCTTCGGCTTCGTCGCGCTCGTGCTGGTTTCGGTGAACATCTTCGGCGGCTTCCTGGTCACCCAGCGCATGCTCGCCATGTACAAGAAGAAGGAAAAGTGACGTGACCGTCAATCTCGCTTCCTTCCTCTATCTGGTCTCCGGCATCCTGTTCATCCTGGCGCTGCGCGGCCTGTCGCATCCGACCACCAGCCGGCAGGGCAATCTCTACGGCATGATCGGCATGGGCATAGCCATCGCCACCACGCTGGCGCTGGCGACCCCGTCGGCCGGTCGCTTCGGCCTGATCGTGCTCGGCCTCGCCATCGGCGGCGGCATCGGCGCCGTCACCGCGCGGCGCATCGCCATGACCTCGATGCCGCAGCTGGTCGCCGCCTTCCACTCATTGGTGGGCTTCGCCGCCGTGATGGTGGCCGCCGCGGCCATCTACGCGCCGGAAAGTTTTGGCATCGGCACGGCGGGCGACATCCACGCCCAGGCCCTTGTCGAAATGAGCCTGGGTGTGGCCATCGGCGCCATCACCTTCACCGGCTCGGTCATCGCCTTCCTGAAGCTCGACGGCCGCATGTCGGGCAAGCCGATCATGATCGGCGGCCGCCACCTGATCAACATCGCGCTCGGTATCGCGCTTGTGGTGCTGATCGTGCTTCTGGTCAGCACCGAGTCCAAGCTCGTCTTCTGGCTGATCGTCGCCGCCTCGCTGGTGCTGGGCGTGCTCTTGATCATCCCGATCGGCGGCGCCGACATGCCGGTCGTGGTGTCGATGCTGAATTCCTATTCCGGCTGGGCGGCGGCGGCCCTTGGTTTCACCCTCGGCAATCTGGCGCTGATCATCACCGGCGCGCTGGTCGGCTCTTCCGGCGCGATCCTGTCCTACATCATGTGCAAGGGCATGAACCGCTCCTTCATCTCGGTCATTCTCGGCGGCTTCGGCGGCGAGACCGCTGCAGTTGCCAGCGACGGCATCGAGCGCACCGTCAAGCAGGGCTCGGCCGACGACGCCGCCTACCTGATGATGAACGCGCAGAAGGTCATCATCGTGCCCGGCTACGGCATGGCGGTCGCCCAGGCACAGCATGCGCTGCGCGAGATGGCCGACAAGCTCAAGGCCAACGGCGTCGAGGTGAAGTATGCCATCCACCCGGTCGCGGGCCGCATGCCCGGCCACATGAACGTCCTTTTGGCGGAGGCGAACGTCCCGTACGACGAGGTGTTCGAGCTGGAGGACATCAACTCCGAGTTCGCGCAGGCCGACGTCGCCTATGTCATCGGCGCCAACGACGTCACCAACCCGTCCGCGCGCGACGACAAGTCGAGCCCCATCTACGGCATGCCGATCCTTGACGTCGACAAGGCCCGCACCTGCCTGTTCGTCAAGCGCTCGCTCGGCTCCGGCTATGCCGGCATCGACAACACGCTGTTCTACAAGGACGGCACCATGATGCTGCTCGGCGACGCCAAGAAGATGACGGAAGAGATCGTCAAGGCGATGGATCACTGAGCCCGGTTTGCGGTCCCAGGACTTCAAACACAAAGGCCCGGCATCTGCCGGGCCTTTGTGTTTGAGTGTGTAAAGCCGCGCTCAGATGTCGAGATTGGCCACCGACAGCGCGTTGTCCTGGATGAACTCGCGCCGCGGCTCGACCTCGTCGCCCATCAGCCGCGAGAACAGTGAATCCGCGTCGGTCGCGTCGTTGACCTTGACCTGCAGCAGCGAGCGCACATTCGGATCGAGCGTGGTTTCCCAGAGCTGCTCGGCATTCATCTCGCCAAGGCCCTTGTAGCGCTGCATGGTGAGACCCTTGCGGCCGGAAGCGAACACGGCGTTGAGCAGCGCCAGCGGCCCTGAGAGAAGCTCCGAGCTCTCCTTGCGGCGCAAGCTCGGCTGTTCTCCATAGACGTCCGCCAGGCGTGGCGCGTAGCGGTCGAGCTGGCGCGCATCGGCCGAGTTGACCAGCCCGGCATCGAGCTGCACCACATCCTTCACGCCGCGCACGGTACGCTCGAACACATAGCCGCCGGAGCCGTCATTGGAGGTCGACAGCCGGCCGGTCCAGCCGCGCTC
>JAFKFE010000879.1 GCA_017308345.1 Alphaproteobacteria bacterium
GAAGGCGGCGCGGGGCCGGGTGGGGATGGAACCGGCGGCGGCTATGTCTCGCGCGGTCAGCGACGGGCGCAGGAAATCGGGCAGTCGGGTGGCGATGTCGGCGACGCTGCGGCGCAGCAGAAGATGCACCGCCTCGTCATATTCGCCACGCACGGCGAGCGCATCGGCCTCGGAGAGCAGGACCTGCGCCGCGCCGGCATCCGGGCGCCACTCTTCCTTTGCTTCGGTCTCTTCGCGTTTCCGCCGCCAGGGAAGGCGCCAGGCAACGCCTTTGGCCTCGAGGAAAAGCAGGAAGGCAATGATCGCGACGCCGATGATCACCGCGCCCCAGAACAGGTAGATCATGTACGGGCCGAGCTTGGCTAGGTATTGCAGGACCGGCTTCAGCCATTCCGGCGGCTCTGGCCGCACATAGGCCGGCAGCGTGAACTGGATCGAATCGTCCGCCAGCAATTGCTTGTGCAACTGCGCCAGCCGTCCGGCGTCTTGCGTCCCTGCGGCTGTCACCCGCTCGTTCCCCCTGCAACCCGCGGTTCGGTGTCGACACTGGCAATACGCCAGGACAATTGCAAGCGCACTGGACGCAGCCCTTCAATCTTGGCAAATTTACTTTGAAGTCATTGAACCAGATGCGGCTGTGACTCGGGGGAAATTATCATGACCACTGCAACATTGGGACAACCCGGCAGATTCGAGATCGGCAGGGTATTCAGCAACACGTTCGGAGTGATTGGCCGGAACATCGGGATTTGCGTGGGGCTGGCGGCTTTGTTTTCCGGGCTGCCGGCGCTGATCATCCGAATGTTGACCCAACCCCAAATTGACGCGATACGGCAACAGGATCCGGCCGTGATGGCCGATCCGAGCGCCGTGTTCCGCAATTCCTACATCACCGTCATCGCCGGACTGATCTCGTTCGTGTGCGCGCTGCTGCTGCAATCGGCGCTGGTGCGGGCGACCATCGAAGACCTCAACGGCAAGCGGCCGTCCTTCGGCGACTGCATCCAGATCGCGATCCGCTTTCTGCTGCCGACGCTGGCGATCGGCATTCTTGTCGGTCTCGGCGCGGGTCTCGGCCTGATGCTGCTGATCGTACCCGGCATCATCCTCTGGCTCGGCTGGTCGATGTCGGTGCCGGTGCTGATCCAGGAGCGGCGGGGCGTGTTCGGCTCGATGTCGCGCAGCCGCGCCCTGACCAAGGGAAGCCGCTGGCCGCTTTTCGGCCTGTTCCTCATTCTCATCATCATCGCCATGATCA
This sequence comes from Alphaproteobacteria bacterium, assembly GCA_017308345.1. Lineage (GTDB taxonomy): Bacteria > Pseudomonadota > Alphaproteobacteria > Rhizobiales > Rhizobiaceae > Mesorhizobium. The sequence continues at coordinate 1,259 of JAFKFE010000879.1, forward strand.
TCCAGTGGGGCATATTGCTGGTCCTCGTCCTGTTCGGCGGCATCATTGCCGAGATCGGAGCGGCGCTGGTGCAGACCGTGGTGTCGATGGTGCTCTCGATCGCGACGGCGGTGAGCTACGTCGAACTGCGCCAAGCGAAGGAAGGCGCCAGCATCGACGAACTGGCGGAGATCTTCTCGTAGCGACAAGCCTGCCGCCGCCCATCGATGCGGGCGGCGGCAAAGCGCTCAATGACAACAGCAATGGTCTGCCTGCACGCTCGTCCGGCACAGACATGACGATGTGATCGGTACGTCGGCTTTGGCCAGCGCCACGGCAAGCTTCGCCTGCAGGCCGGGCAGTTCCTCCGCCTCGCCGCGCCGCTTCAGGCATTCGACCAGCCCGTGCAGCGCCCAGACATTGTCGGGATGCTGGGCGCAGCGCTGCACGGCGCCGCTCAGGCCCAGATCGTCGCGATAGACCTGCTCGGCCTCCGCCGCGTGGCCCTGGTCGAGCAGCAGCGCCGCCAGCGCATGGCGCGGCGGATGCATCCAGGCCCATGGCTCGGTGTAGGAGAGATTGTCGTCGAGCTCGACCGCGCGCCGCAGATGCCCGTAGGCCTCATCATACTGGCCCTGGTGGTAGGCGAACTCGCCGTCGAGCAGCGCCGCACCGACCGCGAGCGAGGCCCTTGTCGGGTTGCTGAGGAAGCGGCGCTCGGGCGAAATGCTGTCTATTTGCCGACTAAACAACTCACGTTCACGCTCGGCGGAAGCGAATTCGCGCAGCGTCGCATGCGCCACGCCCTTGGCGTAATGCTGCATGGCCGTGGTCAGAACATAGAGTTCGGGCTCGCCATTCATCGGTTCGTCGATGATCTCGCGCCAGCGCCCGAAGCGCACCTGCACATGCGATTTCATTGCGTGATAGCCCTCGACCGTCTGCGTCAGCTTCGGACGCTCGGGAATGCTGACGACATCGCGCGTCACCAGGCCGCGCACCTTGTCGGCGGCCCAGAGCGCTGGGCGATATTGGCCGAGGAACATGCAGGTGAACATCATCAGATGCAGGTCGTGGCAGCATCCAAGCAGGTAGTAGGTCGGCTCGCCGGCATAGGCGAGGTAGAGATCGTTGGCGCGCACCGCCTTTTCGCTGGCGAGCTTTGCCTTCTCGTACTCTCCGCACAGCACATAGATATGCCCCGGCATGTGGTTCATGTGGCCGGCATCGGGGCACATCGTGCCCAGCCGGTCGGCCGAGCGCATGCCGCGCTCCGGCTGCGTCGACATTTCGAGCAGATGGATGTGGAGATGGAGTGCCGCCGGATGCGGTGTGGCGCCTGCCTCGTCCGAGAGCCGGATCGAGCGCTCGCAGATATCGAGCGCCTCCAGCACGTCGGAATTCGGCGCCGGCGCGCCGGTCTTGAGGTCCCACAGGCGCCGCACCGTGCGCATCATCAGCGCCTCGACCGTCAGCGCCATCACATCATGGTCGTCGGGGAACTCGCGATAGACCTGCCGCATCGCCGCGGCATAGGCGTCGTCCCATTTTTCGAACTCGACGGCACTAACGCCGTGCGGCTGCTGGAAGCGGGCGGCCAGCGCATCGATCAGTCGTTGTTCCACAGGGCTCGCGCCCGCCGCATTGGCTTGTGCAAGCCGCACATGCTCGAAGCAGCGTTTGGCGACATGGTCGGCCTCGGCCTTGCCATGTTCTTTCCAGGTGAGGTTGTAGAAAGGCCCGGCGGCATAGGCGATGC
>JAFKFE010000880.1 GCA_017308345.1 Alphaproteobacteria bacterium
TCTCCTGCGAGCCGATACGGATCGTGCGGAAGGCGAGGGGCTCGGCGAGATCGGCCTCCCGGCAGACCATCAGCCAGCTTCGGTACCAGATGGCGTCCATGTCTCTCTGGTAAGCATCCGCATCCCAATAAGCGGCCGACGGCAAGGTTGGCTGAAGGCTGGTCAGGCCGTTGTATGGATCGCGCTCGCTTGGATCGGGCTGCATCGGCTTCTCCCTTGCTGGCGCCAGCCGACACCCGGGCAAAGTCGTTGTCAATCGGCGGTCCTCCCGGATTGTAGCGCCAGCGCGGGGACCTTAAGGTCACGCGCATGCCGTCAAGAACCATGTCGCTTACCGAGGAACTGGTCGCCCGCTGCTTTCGCGTGGTCGAGGATGCGGGGCCGGATCCCGATGCCGCGCATCTGGATGACGCCGACTATGACGCAATGGCGAGCATGCTGGAGGCCCAGCTTCCCGCCAATGAACCGGTCTGGCTGTTTGGCTACGGCTCCCTGATCTGGAAGCCCGAGATCGAGCATGTCGAGGAGCAGGTGGCCCTGCTGCGCGGCTGGCACAGATCCTTCTGCATGAACATGACGCGTTGGCGCGGCACCAAGGAAAGTCCGGGCCTGATGATGGCGCTGGATCGCGGCGGCCAATGCAAGGGCGTCGCCTTTCGGCTCGGCGATGGCGACAGGCGCGAGCAACTCGACAAGATCCTGCGGCGAGAGGTGACGCTGAAGCCAACCAGCTACCATCCGCGCCTGCTCAATCTGACGAGCGATGGCGGCTCGCTGCGGGCGCTAGCCTTCGTCATCAACCGCCAAGGCACCACCTATGCCGGCCCTTTGAGCGAGGAGAAGGTTGTCGAAAGGCTGGCGACCTCCTGCGGCCACTGGGGCTCGGGCGCCGATTATCTCTACAACACGGTGAAGAACCTGGAGCAGCGCGGCATCCACGATGCGCATCTGTGGCGGCTGCAGCAGCTCGTCGCGGCGCGGATCGCCGCTTCGTAGCACTCTGCCGCAATCGCGCCGGGACAGGGCGGAAATTGGTTTGCCGGCCATGGCGCTTCTGCCTAAAGTCGCGCGCCGTCGCCCTTCTGGCCATGGCAGGATTCATCCGAGGGCAAAGGCAGGAAATGACCGGCGCGACGGCCGCTAGTACAGCTCGCAAACTGACCTTCATCCTGGGCGGCGCGCGCTCGGGCAAGAGCACGCATGCCGAGACCCTGACGACCGACTATCCATCGCCCTGGGCCTATATCGCCACGGCGCAAGCCTATGACGACGAGATGCGCGAGCGCATCGCGCTGCATCGGTCGCGACGCGGCGAAGGCTGGGTCACCGTCGATGCGCCGCTCGACCTCGTCGGCGCAATCGAAGCCTTGCCGGATCACCAGCCGGTGTTGATCGATTGTCTGACATTGTGGCTGACCAATCATATGCTGGCGGAGCATGATGTCGAGGCCGAATGCCGGCGGCTGGCGGATGTGCTGTCGCGGCCGCGCGGGCCGTGGTTCGTGGTCTCCAACGAAGTCGGGCTCGGCATCGTGCCCGACAACGCGCTGGCACGCCGGTTCCGCGACGCCGCGGGCCGGCTCAACCAGCAGGTCGCGGCCGCTGCCGATAGCGTTCTCATGATGGTGGCGGGGCTGCCGCTCAAGGTGAAATGACATGGCCGAAATCGAGGAAAAGGACGCCGAGCGCCATCGCGCCAAGATGGCCAAGCGCAAGGCGGTGCAGGATGCCGAGGTGGCCGGCAAGACGATCGAGAAAGGGCTGCTGATCGTCAACACCGGGCCGGGCAAGGGTAAGACCACGGCGGCCTTCGGTCTGGCGCTGAGGATGCTGGGCTACGGCAAGCGCGTCGGCGTCGTCCAGTTCATCAAGGGAAAATGGCATACCGGCGAGAAGGACGCCTTTGTAGCCTTCGGCGACCGTGTCGTCTGGCACGCGATGGGCGAGGGCTTTACCTGGGAGACGCAGGACCTGAAGCGCGACATCGCCGCCGCCGAAGCCGCATGGGCAAAAGCGCTGGAGCTGATGGCCGATCCGTCGATCAGCCTGGTCGTGCTCGATGAGCTCAACATTGCGCTACGCTACGACTATCTCGACCTGGAAAAGGTGGTCGCGGCGCTCAAGGCGCGCCGGAGCGATCTGCACGTCATCGTCACCGGCCGCAACGCCAAGCCACTGCTCGTCGAAGCGGCGGATCTCGTCACCGAAATGGGGCTTACGAAGCACCACTTCTCGGCCGGGGTTAAGGCACAGCAGGGAATTGAGTTTTAGCCGCTGACCAAAATGGTCAGGTAGATCACCACCGCCGACAGGATCGCGAACAGGCCGAGCAGCAGCCAGTCCGCCGTGCGGTAGAGCTTCAGCGCTTGGCGGATGTCGGTGCTTTCGGCCTCGCGGCGACCGCCTTCGCCCATGAAGGCGTCCTCGACGACCTCGCCGCCATAGCTGCGCGGGCCGGCGAGAGACAGGCCCAATGCGCCGGCCATCGCGGCTTCCGGCCAGCCGGCATTCGGCGAGCGGTGCTTTCTGGCGTCGCGGCGCATCACCTGCCAGGCGGCGCGCGGGTCGGCGCCCGGGACGAGAAAGGCGGCCAGCACGATGAGCAGGCCGGTGAGCCGCGATGCCGGCAGGTTGACCAGATCGTCGAAGCGGGCGGCGGCGCGGCCGAAGGCCTCGTATTGCGGCGTCCTGTGGCCGATCATCGAATCGGCGGTGTTGGCGGCCTTGTAGGCCGCCCCCCCGGCAAGCCCGCCGATGCCGGTCCAGAAGGCGGGCGCGACGATGCCGTCGGAGAAATTCTCGGCCAGGCTTTCGATCGCGGCGCGCGCGACGCCTGCCTTGTCCAGCTTTTCAGGGTCGCGGCCGACGATGCGCGACACGGCGATGCGGCCAAGCGTCAGGCCTCCTGTCTCCAGCGCGTCGGCGACGTCCTCGACATGTTCGGCAAGGCTTTTCTGCGACAGCAGCGTGGAACCGAGGATGGCCGCGACGA
>JAFKFE010000881.1 GCA_017308345.1 Alphaproteobacteria bacterium
CTCATCGGGCTTCTCCGTGTTCCTCGATCGCGGTCATGGTCGCTTGCCCCAGTAGGAGGCGGGACCGTTCCAGCTATCGTCGACCCCGTTCAGCTTGACGCGGCCGATGCGATCGTTGGAAAGGCCGCCGATATAGAGGTAGCCTCGCTCCTCGCGCATGGACGTCACCGACGGATGCGACTTGCCGCCGATGTCGCCCAGGGTCTCGAGGATCGAGCCGTTCTCGTCGAACTTCACCACGCAGCCATTGTTGATGTTGGGGTAGAGCCATTCGTCGTTGGGAATGCGCTTGATCATGCGGGTCCGGAAACCAGGATCCTCCATCGCAAGGTCGTAGGCCGGCGTGCGCAAGCCGACGAGCGCCAGCCAATAGCAGCCATCGGATGCGCGGTTGATGTTGTCGGGCATGCCGGGCAGGTCGGCGATCAGCGTCTCCAGCCTGCCGGCCTTGGGGCCGGCTATCCAGTAGCGTTCGATGCGGCACGCCCATGTCAGCGCGAACAGCACCGACTGGCCGTCATGAGCGACGCAGACGCCGTTCGGGAAAATCTGGTTCTGCAGCAGCGTCCTGGTTTTCCTGGTTGCCGGATCGTAGACGATGATGCGGCCGTTGCCGCGTCCTTCCAGCGCGTCGGTGGCCCAGGTGTGAGCGGTATAGCGAGGCGTCGCCTCGCTGAAATAGATCTTGCCGTCCGGCGCGATGTCGAGGTCGTCGGCCAGGACAAGCCGCGAGTCGTCGATGATCTTGCCGAAGGTACGCGTGGTCTCGTCGGTCAGCTTGTAGACGGAGCGATCCGGACGCACGCCATAGACGCCCATGCCGGCCACGCAGATGATGAGGTTTCCTTCGCGGTCGAAGGCCATGCCGAGCGGGCGGCCGCCGGTGCGCGCGAAGATCTCCTGGGCCTGCAGATCCTTGCCGCTGAAGCGCCAGATGAATCCTTCGCGTGTGCCGCAGTAGAGATTGCCCTCCCTGTCGAAGATCACATCCTCGGGTCCGTCGAGCTTGCCCAGGCCGATCGCCTCGGCGTCGCGCAGCCGGTTGTTGAGGGCGTATGCCGAGTTGCCGCCGGGAGAAATGTCGTGTCGCTCGCCGAGCTTGAAATAGGTCGGCACCACATAGATCTTCTCGATCGCCTTATTGCGGTTGCGCGCCCATTTGACGTCGATACCGACGGCAAGCAGCATCATGAAGCCGAGGAAGGCGGAGGTGGCGCCACCGACGAGGCCGAAGCGCACCAGGCCGTTGATGAGCACAAGGACGATCGTGGCGCCGATGAGCGATTGCCCGATGGAGCCCTTGCCGCCGGAGAGGTTGACGCCGCCCAGCACGACTGCCGTGAGCGCCAGAACCTCCATGCCGACACCTGTGTCGGAGCTCGGGCTGTTCAGGCGCGCCGCGTAGAAGACGCCGCCAAGGGCGGTCAGCACGCCCGAGATCACATAGGTCAGGAACAGATGCCGTTCCACCGGAATGCCGGCGTGACGGGCCGCCTTGCGGTTGGCGCCGATGGCGGCGATGTACCAGCCGGGGCGCCCGCGGCTGAGGAAGATGTGGCCGACGATGGCGACGAGCGCCAGGATCAGGATGTTGGCGGGGATGCCAAGCACGCTGCCTCCGCCCAGCCAGTCCCAGATGCGGCTGTCGCCCATCGAGATCGCCATCTCGACGGAATAGCGCAGGATCAGCAGGTTCAGGATGGCGCGGAAGATCAGCATGGTGACGAGCGTCGTCAGGAAGGCGCCGAGGCCGACATAGCCGATCAGGATGCCGTTGACGGCGCCCATCAGCGCGCCGGCCATCAGCGTCACCAGTATGGAGACCGGCGCCGACACCTCGTACATGTTGAACAGCATCAGGGCGATGAAGTTGGCCATGGCGAAGATCGAGCCGACCGAAAGGTCGATGCCGCCGGAGATGATGACGACCGCGATCGCGATCGCGACGAACCCGAATTCACCGAATTGGCGGCCGGTGGAGACGATGTTGCCCACCGTCAGATAACCGGGGATGAGGAATGCGAACGCCAGCACCACGAGCACGGCGGCGGTGAAAGGCACCACCGGCTCCATCCAACGCTTCTGCAACAGCTCGGCGATGAACTGCTGGAACGACCATTTGTAGCGGAGACGGATCAGCGTCTCCCTGAAGCTGGTGTCGGCCACCCGATCCCTCCTCCCTTGGATCCTTCGGGCGGCCCATCGGGGCCGCCCGTGTCGTTATCGCGAGCGGTCAGCTCTTCTTGGGAATATCGGTGCAGCGAGCCTGGTCGACATTGTCCTTCGTCACCCAGAAATAGGACGAGAACGACGCGACGCTGTGCGAGCCCGGAGGTTCGCCGGCCATCAGCAGGTTCTTCGCCATGACCATGACCTCGCGGCCCTGGTTCCAGGCGTCCCAATCCATGTAGCGATCGATCAGCCCGGCGCGTACGGCGTCGCAGCCTTCCTTGTAGCCGCCGCCGTTCGAGTAGACGATCACCTTGCCGCTCAGGCCCGCCTTCTTGACCGCCTGGGCGCCGCCGATCGTCATGATGTCGTACGGCCCGAAGATTGCGCATACGTCCGGATGCTGCTGCAGCACCGCGGTGGTGATGTCATAGGCCTTGGTGGCGTCCCAGTTGGTCGCCTGGCTGGACACGACCTGGATCGCCGGATCCTTGCCGAACTCCTTCATCAGCGCATTGGTCATGTAGACGTTCTGCGCCGATGTCAGTTCACCCTGCAGGATAACCACCTTGCCGGACTTGCCGCTGCCGGTGCCACACTGCTTAACGATATCCTTGCCCGTCACCTCGGCCTGCTCGATCCAGTCGCCGCCGACATAGCCGTCGCTCAGCGTGTTCGACATCATCGAAAGCTGGATGACGTAGATGCCCGCTTCCTGCGCCTGCTTGATCTGCTTGACGAGGAGTTGGACATTCGGGTTCTGGACGATGATCACGTCCGGCTTGTCGGCGATCGCGCCCTCGAAAGCCTGGGCAAGCGCC
>JAFKFE010000882.1 GCA_017308345.1 Alphaproteobacteria bacterium
GAACCGGCAGCCGCGAGACCGAAAAGCTCGTGGCCGACATGCTGTCGGACCTGCCGGCTGGCGCGGGGCCGAAGCCGCTCAAGGTGATCGTCAGCGAAGCCGGTGCTTCGGTCTATTCCGCTTCGGCCACGGCGGCGGCGGAGTTCCCTGGCCTGGACGTTTCGCTGCGCGGCGCGGTGTCGATCGCCCGGCGCCTGCAGGATCCGCTGGCCGAGCTGGTCAAGATCGAGCCCAAATCGATCGGCGTCGGGCAATACCAGCATGATGTCGACCAGTACCGGCTCGGCCGCTCGCTGGAGGCGGTGGTCGAGGATGCGGTGAACGCGGTCGGCGTCGACCTCAACACGGCGTCGGCGCCGCTCTTGGCGCGCGTGTCGGGACTGGGGCCCTCGCTCGCCGAGGCGATCGTCGCGCATCGCGACGTGGCCGGCCCGTTTGCCAGCCGCAAGGAGCTACTCAAGGTGGCGCGGCTGGGGCCGCGCGCGTTCGAGCAAAGCGCCGGCTTCCTGCGCATCCCGAACGGCGCGGAGCCGCTCGATGCGTCATCGGTGCACCCGGAAGCGTATGGCGTGGCGAAAAGAATAGTCGCCGCCTGCGGCCGCGACGTGCGCGCGCTGATGGGCGACAGCGCCGCGCTCAAGGCGCTCGACCCGCGCGTCTTCGTCGACGAGCGCTTCGGCCTGCCGACGGTGCGCGACATAATCGCCGAGCTGGAAAAGCCTGGACGCGATCCGCGCCCCGGCTTCAAGACGGCGACCTTCGCCGAGGGCGTCGACGACATCAAGGATTTGAAGCCCGGCATGCTGCTCGAGGGCACCGTCACCAATGTCGCGGCCTTCGGCGCCTTCGTCGATATCGGCGTGCACCAGGACGGGCTGGTGCATGTCTCGCAACTCGCCGACCGTTTCATCAAGGACGCGCATGAGGTGGTGAAAGCGGGCGACGTGGTGAAGGTGCGGGTCGTCGATGTCGACATCAAGCGCAAGCGCATCGGACTGTCGATGCGCAAGGACGGCGGCGAAGGCGGGGCGCCGAGAGGCCCGCGCGACAATGGCGGTGGTAAGCCGGCGCCACGCCCACCGGCGCCGCATTGCCAGCCGGAGCGCCCTTCGCAGGGCGCGTTTGGCGCGGCGCTCGCGGAGGCGATGAAGCGCAAGTAGCTGAAGGGCGCGTGAAGTGGTCCGTTCCTTGCAATCGGTAGTAAGGTTGCCTACCATGTGTATATGGCGAACGTAGAGAAAGTGAGTGTTGCCCTCACTCCCGAAATGGCAAACATGATGCGAGAAGTGGTCGCTGCGGGCGAATACGCTTCGGCCAGCGAAGTCATGCGCGAGGCTTTGCGCGACTGGAAGTTTCGCCGGACGCAACGTGACCAGGCCATCCATGAACTGGGCCGCCTCTGGGATGAAGGCATGGCAAGTGGGGATGCGGTCTCGGGCACTCAGGCTTTCGCACGGATCAAAAACAAGCTCGATGCAAAGATCGCCGGACGCAAGTCGTAGATGACGCTGCGCCTACGACCGGAAGCCGAGGTGGATATCGAGGCAATCGCGCTTTACATTGCCGAAGACAGCCCATCGGCGGCATTGCGCTGGTATGGCGAGATGTTCACCCATTGTCAGCGCCTCGCCGAAATGCCGGGAACAGGCGTTGCCCGGCCGGAGGTGCGGGCAGATTTACGCACGTTTCCGGTAGGAAACTATCTGATCCTTTATCGCCAGATCGAGGGCGGAGCCGAAATCGTGCGCGTCATTCATGGCGCGCGGCGGTGGCAGGAACTGCTCTAGTTGAATGTCGAGATGCAGCGCCAGCCGGAGCGGCCTTCGCAGGGCGCGTTTGGCGCGGCGCTCGCCGAGGCGATGAAGCGGAAGTAGCTACCACGCCAGGACAACCGGCTCCTTGCCGATCTGACCCAGCAGCCAGTCGCGAAAGCTTGCCACCGGCGGGTGGCCGCGCTTGTCGTGCGGCACGACCAGGTAATAGGCGCTGCGGCTCTGCATCGGTTGGCCAGGCGCGGGCACCAACTGGCCGCGCTGCAGTTCCCCGGCAATCAGGATTTCCGGCAGCAGCGCCACGCCGAGGCCCGCCATGCAGGCCTGGGCGACCGTGCCGAACTGCTCGAACTGCATGCCGGGTCCGGTCGGCGCCTCCAGTCCCTGATGCTCGAACCATTCGCCCCAGGCGCCGGGCCGCGTCGCCATATGCAGCAGCGGCAGGCGGCTGATATCGGCGGGCGTGGCGATGGCGCGGGTGGCAAGGAATTCAGGCAAAACCAGAGGCATCACGGTTTCGCGCATCAGCAGCGTGCAGTCCGCGTCCGGCCAGTCGGGCATGCCGTGATGGATGGCGGCGTCCAGCCGCTCGCGTGCAAAGTCGAAGCGGCCGATGCGGGTGGCGAAGTTGATGGTGATGTCCGGGTGTTGCGCGACGAAATCCGGGATCAGCGGCATCAGCCAGCGCGTGCCGAAGGTTGGCAGGATCGCAACGTTGAGGATGCCGCTATGCCGATTGCTCATCAATCCGAGCGCTGCGTCGCGTAGCTGGCCGAGCGCGGCGCGCACCGCTTCGGCATAGATCTCGCCAGCGGCCGACAGCCGGACATTGCGGCTGTCGCGTTCGAACAGCCGCCGCCCGAACTGCTCTTCCAGCAGGCTGATCTGCCGGCTGATGGCGCCTTGCGTCAGATCGAGCTCGCGGGCGGCTGCCGTGAACGAGCCGAGACGCGCCACCGCCTCGAAGGCGGCAAGCGCGGCGGTGTTCGGTAACAGGCGTCGTTGCATGTTCATGATCCATTACTATCGCTCATTGATCTGTGATGCAATTTTGTTTGATTTTTCGCTGCCGCGGGCGGATAAGCCGGGCACGTCAAAAGATACCGGGAGCGAGGCCATGGCCGCCGAGAAGAACGCCTTCGTGTGGAACGATCCTTTCCTGATCGAGGACCAGCTTTTTGAGGATGAGCGCATGGTGCGCGACGGCGCGTCGGCA
>JAFKFE010000883.1 GCA_017308345.1 Alphaproteobacteria bacterium
TCCGCGGCGTTTCGGGGCGGTGGTCTGGGTGCCGGGGGAAGATGCGCCCATGGCGCGCAAGCTGCTGGATGTGTCGCACCTGTCCGCGACCGGCTGGCGTCCGAAATACACGCTGCGCGACGGGTTGAAACAGACCTATGCGTGGTTCCTCGAACATGTCGGGGGAGGCGATATCCGTCTTGGCCCGGCATGATGCCCAATCGAAACTCATAGCGGCGACCAGGGAGGACGGTTTGGGTGGCCGCCTCCTGGCCATGGTCAACGCGAAGTCCCTTGCCGACACGCTTGGCTATCGCTTCGGCTTTGCCTGGGAGCCGATCCATGACGATGAATTTCACTCGGTCGACGAAGTCGACAAGATATTCTCCGCCGATTTTATCGAGAAGCACTGGCTGGGGGAGAAGGTCGAACCATCGGGTTTCGACGTCCTCGAGGAGGTAGGCTTTACCCGTGCCGGTCTCGATGCCGCGGCGGGACGGCGAGGTCTCCGCGGCTGGATCTGCAACGAGTTTCAGATACGGGATTTTTTTCACGGTGGGCCCGAATTGGTCCGGCGATCGGAGACATTGCGAGGTTTCGGCTTTTCCCAGGCCGTAAACGAGGCGCTCGATGCCGCCGAGAGGGCCCCCTTTCCAGGGCCGGTCGCCGCCTTGCACCTTCGCAGCGGCGACATCGTGCGCGGCAAATATCGCTCCATGCTGGATTTCAGCAACAAGGTGGTGGCGTCGACCCTGGTCAAGTCAATCGCGTCTGAACTTTCTTCGAAAGGCCTGACCACCCTGCTGATCGGCCAGGATCGCGCGACGCTCGAATATCTGCGGTCCGAAACCGGCGCATTGCTGAGCGACGATCTGGGAGCGGCGGAATTCGAGGATGAGACGCTCAGGGCGTTTTTCGAAATGAGGCTGATGGCGCGGTGCCGGACGATCTATGCAGGCAGCAGCGTCTATGCGTCCGTCGCCTCGACGATGGGCGATATCGCTCTCGTCCACCCGAAAACCTTGTTCGACGGTTCGAGACCCGCGGAAATGATCCTGGGCGAACTGAGCCGTCATCAGGGCGATTACCACCCGCTCGAGGCCGCCTTCGGCTATCAAACCGCATTTCTCGATCTGGAAGATCAAATCGGTCCCGCGCGGGCCAGAGACATCCTCGAAAAAGCTTACGCGCTCGATCCGGAGAACGACATCTATCCGCTCAAGATCGCGGCGGCGTTTTTCCGCGAACGTGACTACCAATCCGGCGAAGCCGTTTTGAAAGCGCTCATGACCAGGCAGTTCGAAGCCTCTCCCGCAATGCCGTTGCGCGCGATTGGCGTGTTGGTCTGCCGGTCGTGGCGCGGCCAGGTCATGTCGAAGGATTTCGAATCCTTCTTCGCGGCCGCCGCCGATGGTCATCCCTACGCCGCGGCATGCTCGGCGCATATCCTCCACATTGTCTTCGGCCAACTGAAACCGGCCCGACGGATGATTGCAAGGTCGCTGGAGGCGGAGCCGGCCAATGCCTTGTTCAAGAGAATCCAACGGCACATCAGGCCATCGGCGACGCCTCAGTCCGGTCTCCTGGCGAAGGCGCGGCTACGGCTTTGGAAGGCCGGAATCCGAATATAGGCGACTGCCATCATGGCCGGGCGCCGCCTGCTTTGACATGGCTGGCACGGAAGCGCTTTTCCCGCCGGCGAACAGGGTGCATGTCGTTGCCACTAAGCAGGGCATGCGTGATCTGGCGAAGGCCGTGCGCTGGAATGCGGGCCTGACGGGGTCACCGCCAACAGCATCGCTCCGGGCTGGTTGCACGTCAACGGCGGCGAGTTCATGGTGCAGGGCCGCAATCATCAGGGAGCGCTTCAGCGTGAAGGGATACTGGCTCATCGTCGGAACCGAGATTTCGGACCAGGAGGCGCAGGCCGAATACGGCCGCCTGTGGAAGCCGATCGGCGAGAAATACCAGGCGCGGACCAACACGACGAGACAGCCGCCCCTGCTCGTCGAGGCGCGCGACGCCAAGCGCATGGTGCTTGTGGAATTCCCGTCCCTGGAGATCGCCAAGGCCTGCTATGCCGACCCGGCCTATGAGGAAGCCATGCGGTTCGCGCTCAAGGCGTCGAATCGCGTGCTCGTCATGTTCGAAGGGGATCTCGGGTAGCGGCAGTGCCAAGCGCAGGGTTTTGCGCCGGCTGAGTCTCTGAAGTTATGAGAAGGATGGTGGGCGTGACAAGGATTGAACTTGTGACCCCTGCAATGTCAATGCAGTGCTCTCCCGCTGAGCTACACGCCCATCCGACGCCGCGCATACACCACTTTTGATCCGGCGCGTCAATAGCGGGAATGTGGAAAGACGGCTTCCGTTTGTCGCATCGCGCGCGGCGCGCGCCGATGCCCACCGAATGTGGCTCAGGCCGCCTGCAGCATCTTCTCGACCTCGTTGACGAGGTCGCGCAGGTGGAAGGGCTTCGACAGCACCTTGGCGTCCTTGGGCGCCTTGGAATCGGGATTGAGCGCGACGGCGGCAAAGCCGGTGATGAACATCACCTTGAGGTCCGGGTCGATCTCGGTGGCGCGGCGGGCGAGCTCGATGCCGTCCATCTCCGGCATGACGATGTCGGTCAGGAGCAGCGAGAAGGGTTCCTCGCGCAGCCGCTCATAGGCGCTGGCGCCATTGTCGAAATCGCTTACCTGGTAGCCGGCGCGTTCCAGCGCCTTGACGAGGAAGCGGCGCATATCGTCGTCGTCTTCCGCCAGCAGAATGCGTGCCATCATGTCCCGTCCGAATCACCCGCCCAAGCCTGCCGCCAGGCAAGCTCGTTAACCATCCTGTATATGCGGTTGCGTCGGTAAACATCAAGTGAATGAAGGGCATGCCGCATGCCGTTGCGGGCGAGGTTTCGCCGCCTGAAATGCTGGACATGCCGGGCGCAAGGTGGCAAGTTTTGCTTCATGATGCAGTGCTGTTTCCTGGTTCGTTCAAA
>JAFKFE010000884.1 GCA_017308345.1 Alphaproteobacteria bacterium
CTTGGCGCTGATGAACGGCAAGGTGCTGAACAAGGTCCTGCCCCAGCCGACCCCGACCTGCATGCCCGATTTCATCGCGTCGGACAGGAACATGCCTGTCTTGGCGGCGATGGCCGGAATCGGATCGGCGTTGGGGTCGGTGAGCGGCGCGACCAGCGCCTGCTGCAGTCCGAAAGCCCTTTCAAGCGCCCGCTCCAGCCGCACGATCTCGGAGAGCTCGCTTTCGATGGTGATCTTCACCTCGTTGCGCGACCTCGCCTCGGCCAGCATGCGCACGATGGTGACGCGGCCGACGCCGAGCACGTCGGCGATCTCGTTCTGCGTCATCTGCTCGACGAAATACATCCAGGCGGCGCGGATCCTGAGCCGGTCGGTCCGGCTTTCGTTGACGATCTGCTCGGATGCCTCCGCCGCCCTGCCGTTTTCGGGTTCGCCTTGCCGTCGCCTGCCCAACTTCCCCTCCGCCATGCCGTCGTCGATTCTGCGTGCTGGTTAAATATCGTCTATTGATCTACCAATCGATACGAACAATCTAGAGAGGGCGACTGGCGCCCCAAAGCCCTAACCGGCTTCGGCATTTCGAGGCAATTGGCGATGCTGCGACAAATTTCCGAGGATGTCCGCGCCAACCTGAAGGACCGGCTTCGGGAATTGCGCGACGCCATCCGCCAGAGCCGCCATGACAGCGCCGGCGAAACCTCGCACGATATGGCCGGCAACCTGCCCCCCTTTCCGGGCCGCAGCCTGCTCGGGCATGCCGCGAGCGCCGTCGACGACGCGCTGACGATCGCCGAATCCTTCGTTCCGCATTACCGGCCGCTGAAGGTCGACGGCACGACCGTCAAAAGCCTGCGAGCCTATTTCCCGGACGGTGATGAAGACCGGCAGATCGGCGGCGAGCGCCAGTTCAGGCGCGACATGTACTATCTGACCCGCACGGTTCTCGCCGGCTACGGCATCGACAATCCGCGTGTTCACGAGGCAAGTTTTTCCGCCGTGCAGGCCGCGATGCGCAAGCGACACGCCGATCTTCTGGCCGGAGCGACGGCGGACGCGGCCCCCACCGATCAGGTCGCCGCGGCCTGCGCGGCTCTCCTCGTCGAATGCCTCAACCACCATCCGGTTCAGCCTGGCGAGATCGGGACCGGTCCGGCGATAGCCGGCGACCGGTCCCTCGACATAAAATGCCTGGCGCCCGTGGTGCTTGCCTGCGGACTGGCGACCAAGGCGGATGGCGGCGCGCCGGAGCCCGACATTCTCGAAATCGCGGTGCTGGCGGCCGAGGTGCGGGAGGACCGCATCCAGCAGGCCTGCGCCCAGGCGAATGCGGTGCAGGAACTGACGCCGGTTCTCGCCACCCTGCTCGCGCATCTGACGTAACCGTCGCGCGGAAGCCGCTATCGCTCGGCCGTCATGGCCGCGATGGTCTTCTTGGCGCGCTGGATCGAGGCCGGGCTCATGCTGAGCTCGGTCAGGCCCATCCTGACGAAGGCCGGGATCAGATCCGGACGGCCGGCGGCCTCGCCGCACATGCCCACCATGATCCCGGCGGCGACACCGGCCCTGGCCGTCAGCTCGATCGCCGACATCACCGCCGGATTGGTGACGTCGTTGAGTCTGGCGACCGTCGGATTGAGGCGGTCGGCGGCCATGATGTACTGGGTGAGATCATTGGTGCCGATCGAGAAGAACGCCACTTCCTTCGCCAGCGCCGGCGCGATCAGCACGGCGGCCGGCGTCTCGATCATCACGCCGAGGTCGAAGCCGGCGTGCGGCACGCCTTCGGCCTTCAGTTCCGCCGCGCATTCTTCGACCAGCGCGCGGGTGCGCGTCACCTCGGCGATTTCCGAAACCATCGGCAGCATCACCTTGATGTTGCCGTGGACGGCGGCTCTGAGCAGCGCCCGCAGCTGACGCTTGAAGATGTCGGGCCGGTCGAGGCACATGCGGATGCCGCGCCAGCCGAGGAAAGGATTCTCCTCGTCCGGAAATTCGATGCCGGCGATCGGTTTGTCGCCGCCGATGTCGAGCGTGCGCACGATGACCGAATGCGGCGCGAACGCCTTGGCCAGGGCGCTGTAGGTCTCGGCCTGCATGTCTTCCGACGGCAGATGCATGTGGCGCATGAAGAGCAGCTCCGTGCGGAACAGCCCGACGCCCATGGCGCCGGCCTCCTGCGCCGCCTCGATCTCTTCCAGCGAGCCAATGTTGGCCGCGACCTCGATCACGGTGCCGTCGGCGCGCGTCGGGATCACGCCCTTGAACACCTTGAGGCCCGCCCTTTCCTGTGCCGCCGCCTCGACGCGCCGGGTGAAATCGGCGCGCGTGGCCTCGTCCGGATCGACGATCACATGCCCAACATTGCCGTCGATCGCGACTTCCTTTGCGGTGCGCAATTCGTTGACCTTGTCACCGAGACCGAGCACCGCCGGGATGCCATGCGAACGGGCGATGATGGCGATGTGCGAGGTGGCGCCGCCATGGCCGCAGACCACGCCGCCAATGCGCTTCAGCGGCGCGCGCGCCAGATCCCAGGCGCCGATGTCGTCGGCAATCAGGATCGCGCCTTGCGGAATGGTCTCCAGGCTGACCTCGTCCTGGCCGAGCAGCACCAGGCAGATCTGCCGGCCGACGGCGTGGACGTCGTCGGCCCGGGCGTTGAGATAGTGGTCGTCGACCGCGCTGAAATCGGCGGCGATGGTGGTCGCGGCCGCGATGACGGCCGAAACCGCGTCGTCTCCGCCCTGGATCAGCCTTTCGACCTCGCCGGTCAGGCTGTCGTCGGCGGCGATGTCGCGCAGGGCAGCGACGATGCCGCGGTCTCCGGCCGAGAGATTGTCTTCGGCGAGCGTACGATCCATCCGGGCCTGGACCGTCGATACGGCGCCGCGGAACCGTTCGAGCTCGCCGTCGATCTCACTTGCCTGCAGGCGCCGGCCGGGCCCTTCGATCTCGGCCGGGAAG
>JAFKFE010000885.1 GCA_017308345.1 Alphaproteobacteria bacterium
CAGCTGTCCTCGTCGATCTCGTCCAGCGTGCCCTTCAGCTTGCCGATCATGCCCTGGCCTTCATGGATGTGTTTCCGGAGAGATGATTTCGAGGTCGGGGAAATAGCTACGGTAGCGAGGCGCGTCGCGCGTCAGCAGACGGTGCCCGGCGACGGAAGCATGGGCACCAATGAAAAAATCGGGCAGCGTCCTCTCCCGAACGCCGCCGGCCCGCCGATAACGGGAATGTGCCACGCCAGCCAGGAATACGGCCTCCCAGGGCAGAAACTCGCCGTCCATCTCGAGTCTTTCGGCTGCTTTCCTGAGCATCGCTTCGCTAGCTATCAGAGGAGCAAGCTCGGACCAGACAATGCTGTTGATGACCAGCGCGCCGTCGCGTCGGCAAGAGGCGATCGCCGACGACGACCATTCCGTCAACGACCCGGCCGGACCCCAGATATCGATGAGCACATTCGTGTCAATCAACGTCGAGATTTTCACGCGGGCCCCTCAACCACTCCATATATTCGTCCGTCGTCATGCCGCCCAAATCCAGCGTCCCCTCCATCTTGTCGAGGACCTCCTTGAATTTGCGGGCAGCTTCCTCCTCCGAAATGTTTTCGTTGACGGCGACAAGCTTGGCGCCCTCGTCCGTAGCCACGAATTGGACCTCCGAGCCCGGGCCTATGCCCAGGTGGTCCCTTATTTGTTTGGGGATCGTGACTTGCCCTTTGGTGGTCACACGCATGGTAATACCTCCAAGGTATTACTTACTGTGCAAACGAGAACAAGTCAAGAACGCGCTAGCCGGCCAGCGCAGCCAGGCGGTAGGCCGTGCTCGGGCGGTGATGCGCGTGGCAGATGGCGATGGCCAGGGCGTCGGCGGCGTCGTCGGTGTCGAAGACAGCCTTCGGCATCAGCACCTTCACCATCATATGGATCTGCTTCTTCTCACCGTGGCCGACGCCGATCACCGCCTTCTTGACGGCGTTGGGAGCGTATTCGGCGACCACCAGCCCGGCGCGCGCCGGCACCAGCATGGCGATGCCGCGCGCCTGTCCGAGCTTGAGCGTCGCCGTCGCGTCCTTGTTGACGAAAGTCTGCTCGACGGCCGCCTCGTGCGGCATGGCCTGATGCAGGACTTCGGCCAGCCCGTCATGCAATTGGCAAAGCCGTATCGCCAGCGGCGCCTTGTCGTCCGAACGCACGGTGCCGGACGCGATGAAGCGCAACGAATTGCCGAGGCTTTCGACGATGCCCCAGCCGGTGCGCCTCAAGCCCGGATCGATGCCGATGATGCGAATCGCTTCCCCCATGCGCCAAGTCTAGCCTTGGCGGCAAGCGATGCCAGCAAAATGTGAACAAACCAGAAACAGGCTGCTGGGGCTTCGGGTTAGCCGCGCGCGAAGGCCGTATTCAAGAGACTGATCTGGTCGGAGACCGGGTTGGCCCTGCGGCCGGGTGTGTGCGTGTCGTGGATGACGCCGCCGTAGATTTCCTCATCCATGCGCCGCACCAGCGCCTGCAGGCGCAGCGAGCGCGTCACGAGTTCCAGGAAATCCCTGGGCAACTCGTTCCAGCCGAGCGCCTCCTCATGCGCGGACGCGGTGTCGAGACGCACCTTGGATTTCTCCGAGGCCACCTGGTCGCGCGTCATCTCGCCGGAATTCGCCGCGCGCTGCAGCAGGAGCCAGGAGGCGACCTGCATCAGCCTGGTGGTGAGCCGCATCGACTCGGCCGCGTAGAGCGTCGCCGCCGTGCGTGACAATTTCTTGGCCTCGAGCCTGCCCTTGCCGTCGAGATATTCGGCGGCCTGCTCGACCAATCCCATGCCTTCCTGGTAGAGCGGCTTGAAGGATTGGGAGAAAACCCGGCGTTCCGCCAGTTTGATGGTTTTCGCGCTGCCCTTCGAAGGCTCGTTCATCATACGCCCCTGCACTGCCGTAAGCCGATTCGGCAATCTTTGCCGACGCGGCCCGCACCCTAAATGACTGAGGCTTGAAAATGCGCTTCGACGCCCATGAAGGCAAGCACATGTTTAACAAACGGTTAACGCCGACCGCGCCCTGGCGGGCCGGCGGCGGACAAAAAAAAGAGCCGCGGATAAGGCGGCTCTCAGGAGTTTAACAGGGAGGCGTCAAACAAAGTGGCTCCAACCACTCGGTAAGAATCCAGCAAAACTGGATACGCGTAGTAAACGCCTGTAAAGCTTAATGAACCCTTAACGCGGCGCCGATTTTTTGACCGGACGCGCTTTCCTGTGCCGGAACAGGACAACCGGCTTCGCCGCCCGGGATCGTCTGAAAAACAATCGCCGTTGTCGCGGCAGCCGAAACATGCCGGCTGCCGGCGCGGCATCGTTCCGAAACACGCGCCCCGCAAAAGGCCGCTCCTCTGAAGCGGCGCGCAAATCCGCGCCGTTTGAAATCAGGCAGGATATCCGGGAGCAAACCATGGATTGGTATTCGATCGTCAAATTCCTTCACGTCGTTTCGGCTATTTTGTGGGTCGGCGGCGGCTTCGTGCTGTTCCTGCTCGGCATTCTGGCCGAGCGTGCCGGCAACATCGAGGACAAGCTGCAGGCAATGCGCGCCAGCGGACAGCTCGGCGGCAAGTTCTTCGCGCCTATGTCGATGCTGACGCTGGTCCTCGGCCTCATCATGTGCGGCTTCTGGGTCGGCTTCACCGACCTGTGGATCGTCATCGGCCTCGTCGGCTATGCCACGACCTTCTCGATCGGCATGCTTGTCTTCAAGCCGACCGGCGAGCGCATGGGCGCCATGATCGCCGAGCAGGGGGTGACGCCGGCGGTTCTTTCCATCGGCCAGCGCATGATGAACTGGGCGCGCCTCGATTATGCGGTGATGCTGGTGATCATCGCCGACATGGTGCTGAAGCCGACCTTGCACGATATCGGCATCCTTGCCGGCATGGTGATGGTGGTCGCCCTGGGCGCCGCGCTCGCCTTCGGCGGCGGCCGCCAG
>JAFKFE010000886.1 GCA_017308345.1 Alphaproteobacteria bacterium
CATCGCCCTCTCCGGCGGCTGCTTCCACAATCGCATCCTGCTCGAAGAGACGGCACGCCGCCTCGAGGAGCAAGAATTCAAGGTCCTTACCCACGCCGAAGTGCCCGCCGGCGACGGCGGTGTCGCGCTCGGCCAGGCAGCAATCGCCGCCGCGCATTGCATGGACGCCGGGACTGCCCGGCAAGAAGGAGGAAGCCCATGTGTCTCGGTATTCCAGGACGGATCATAAAGATCGACGATGCCGGGCGTAAGCTGGCGACCGTCGATGTCAGCGGCGTCCGCCGCCAAATCAACATCGCCTGCATCGTCGATGCCGAGCACCCGGTGGAGAGCTGCGTCGGCGACTGGGTGCTGGTCCATGTCGGCTTCGCGATGAGCCGCATCGACGAACACGAGGCGGCTGAAACGTTGAAGATCCTGACCGAACTCGGCGAGGCGCAGGCCGAAATCGAGGCGATGCGCAGATCCGCCGTCCACTAGGGAGATCAGCTATGTCGAACGAAGGCACGTTGAGTGGGCTCTACCCCTTCCTTCACGGCAAGACGCAGGACCCCGCCAAGCTGCAGGCCGCGCTGCTGCATTCGGTGGCGGAGAAGGCGCGCGACTCGCGCGAGACGAATGAAGCGTTCTTCGGCGGCCAGGCCGAGATTCTCGTCGCCGCCGCGCACACGCTGGCCGATGTCTACAATAACGGCGGCCAGCTCTTTTCCATGGGCAATGGCGGGTCGAGCTGCGACGCCAGCCATGTCGCGGTGGAGTTCGTGCATCCGGTGACGGCGGGCCGTCCGGCGCTGGCCGCGACCAACCTGGTCGCCGACCTCGCCATGATCTCGGCCGTCGGCAACGATCTCGGCTTCGATCATGTCTTCGTGCGCCAGCTCGTCGCGCACGCGCGCAAGGGCGACGCCCTGATCGGCATCTCAACCAGCGGCAATTCGCAGAACCTGATCGCGGCCTTCCTCAAGGCTAGGGAGATGGGCGTCGCCACGATCGGGCTGACGGGCGGCGACGGCGGCAAGATGGAGTCCTCCGGCGCGGTCGACCATTGCCTGATCGTGCCGTCCACCTCGATCCACCGCATCCAGGAATGCCACGTCGCCGCCTACCACATCATGTGGGATCTCGTGCACACGCTGCTGGCCGACGAACGCGGCTCAGCGGCCAGGAAGGAAAACGTCCAATGAAATTCGCTGACGAATTCCGCGATCGCGACAAGGCCATCACGCTGGTGCGCGAGATCGAGAAGCTGTGCGGCCAGATCGAGACGACCAGGCACCGGCCGCTGAACATCATGGAAGTCTGCGGCGGACACACCCACTCGATCTTCCGCTACGGACTGGAGGGCATGCTGCCGCCCGCTATCGAACTGGTGCATGGGCCGGGTTGCCCGGTCTGCGTCCTGCCGATGGGACGGGTGGACGACTGCGTGGCCATCGCCGAACAGCCCGGCGTGATCTTCACGACGTTCGGAGACGCCATGCGCGTGCCGGGTTCGCGCAAAAGCCTGATGCAGGCCAAGGCCGACGGCGCCGATGTGCGCATGGTCTATTCGCCGATGGACGCGCTGGCTCTGGCGCGCAAGAATCCCGACCGAGAGGTGGTCTTCTTCGGCCTCGGCTTCGAGACCACCATGCCCTCCACCGCCCTGACCGTCTTGCAGGCGGAGGCCGACGGGATCGAGAACTTCTCGGTGTTCTGCAATCACATCACCATCGTGCCGACGATCAAGGCGATCCTCGACAGTCCGGATCTGCATCTCGACGGCTTCCTCGGGCCCGGCCACGTTTCGATGGTCATCGGCACCGCTCCCTACGAGTTCATCGCGAACTTCTACAGGCGGCCGATGGTCGTTGCCGGATTCGAGCCGCTCGACGTGCTGCAATCGATCTGGATGATCCTGAAGCAGATCAGCGAAGGCCGCGCCGAGATCGAGAACCAGTACACGCGCATCGTGCCGGAAGCGGGCAATGATCCGGCGCTCGCCGCCGTGGCACAGGTCTATGAACTGCGCGAGTTCTTCGAATGGCGCGGACTGGGCTCGATCGACCATTCCGGGGTCAGGGTGCGCGATGAATATGCGCGCTTCGACGCCGAGCGGAAGTTCGCCATTCCCAACATCAAGATCGCCGATCCAAAGTCATGCCAATGCGGCGAGGTGCTGAAGGGCGTGCTCAAGCCTTGGCAGTGCAAGGTGTTCGGCACGCTGTGCACGCCGGAAACGCCGCTCGGCGCGCTGATGGTCTCGCCCGAGGGCGCCTGCGCGGCCTACTACCAGTATGGGGGCGTCAAGCGGCAGGCGCCGGCGGAAACCGCCACGGCCGCGCCATGAACATCATGTCTCCCCCTCCCCGCAAGCTGGGCCGCATCCACGTGCCCGCCGTGACGCTTGCCCATGGCGGCGGCGGCAAGGCGATGAAGGATCTGATCGACGATGTCTTCGTCAGCGCCTTCGCAACCGCCGCGCCGCAGGCGCTGGAGGATCAGGCGCGCTTCGATCTCGCCGCCCTGGCCACCCATGGCGACAGGCTTGCTTTCACGACGGATTCATTCGTCGTCGATCCGCTGTTCTTCCCCGGCGGCGACATCGGCAAATTGGCCGTGTTCGGCACGGTGAACGACCTGGCCGTCGGCGGCGCGAAGCCGCTCTATTTGTCCTGCGCCGTCGTCATTGAGGAAGGCATGAAGATCGACGAATTGCGGCGCGTTGCCCAGTCGATGGCCGCGGCGGCTCGGCGAGCGGGCGTCGCCATCGTCACGGGCGACACCAAGGTCGTGCAGCGCGGCGCCTGCGACAAGCTGTTCATCACCACGACGGGCGTGGGTGTGATCCCGGCGGGCATCGATCTTGCCATCGGCGGCATCAGGCCTGGCGACGGCATATTGGTCAACGGACTCCTCGGCGACCATGGCGCGGCGATCCTCGCCGCCCGGGGCGACCTTGCCCTGGAAACGGAGATAGAGAG
>JAFKFE010000887.1 GCA_017308345.1 Alphaproteobacteria bacterium
CAAGGCAAGGATGCGCTGCTGTCCGGCCCGGCGGGCGGGGTCGTCGGCATGGTCGAGACGGCCAGGCTCGCCGGCTTCGACAAGGTTATCGGCTTCGACATGGGCGGCACCTCGACCGCCGCCGACATGTTCCAAGGCAAGGATGCGCTGCTGTCCGGCCCGGCGGGCGGGGTCGTCGGCATGGTCGAGACGGCCAGGCTCGCCGGCTTCGACAAGGTTATCGGCTTCGACATGGGCGGCACCTCGACCGACGTCGCCCATTATGACGGCGAATATGAGCGGGCCTTCGACACAGAGGTCGCCGGCGTACGCATCCGCGCGCCGATGATGCGCATCCACACGGTCGCAGCGGGCGGAGGCTCGATCCTGCACTATGAAGCGGGCCGCTTCCGCGTCGGCCCGGATTCCGCCGGGGCCAATCCCGGCCCGGCCGCTTACCGGCGCGGCGGCCCGCTCGCCGTCACCGATGCCAACGTGATGCTCGGCAAGCTGCAGCCCGATTTCTTCCCGGCGATTTTCGGGCCTGGCCAGGACCAGCCGCTCGATGTCGACACGGTCGGCGAAAAATTCGCCGCGCTGGCCGCCGAAATCGGCGACGGCCGGACGGCCGAGGCGGTGGCCGAAGGCTTCGTCACCATCGCCGTCGAGAACATGGCCAACGCCATCAAGAAGATCTCGGTGCAGCGCGGCTACGACGTCACCGAGTATCTCTTGAATTGCTTCGGCGGCGCCGGCGGCCAGCACGCCTGCCTGGTCGCCGATGCGCTCGGCATGGAAGCGGTGCTGATCCATCCCTTCTCCGGCCTGCTTTCAGCCTATGGCATCGGCCTTTCGTCGGTCTTCGCCTCGCGCCAGCAGGGCCTGCTGCAGCCGCTTGCCGAGGAATCGCGCTCGGCGATCGAGGCGCTCATCCTGGCCTTGCAAGGCGACGTCATGACCGAGCTCGGCGAGCAAGGCATTGCCGGGGACGCGGTTTCGACGAGGCCTGTCCTGCACGTCCGCTATGATGGCACGGACACCGCGCTGCCGGTGAATTTCGAGCATGGCTCGATCTTCCGCGCCAGAAGCGACTTCGAGGCCGCGCACAGGGCGCAGTTCGGATTCGTCTATGACGACAAGCCGATCGTCGTCGAGACCGTCGCTGTCGAAGGCATGGACGCCGCCCGACAGGACAAGACTGAAGTCCACGCGCCGGCCGGACCGGCAGGGACCGAGGCCAGGCCTTTGGAAAACCGGCGTTTCTACACCGAGGGCCGCTGGCATGAGGCCGGCGTGTATCGTCGCGAAAACCTGCGGCCGTCCCACACGGTCGCCGGACCCGCGCTAATCATCGAGCCGAACCAGACCATCGTCGTCGAGCCGGGCTGGCGCGCCGAAATCACCGATCTCGACCACGTCGTGATACGCCGCACGGAACGGAAGGCACGCGCCGCGGCGCTCGGCACCGAGGCCGATCCGGTGATGCTGGAGGTCTTCAACAACCTCTTCATGTCCATCGCCGAGCAGATGGGCGTGACGCTGCAGAACACCGCCTATTCGGTCAACATCAAGGAACGGCTGGACTTCTCCTGCGCCGTGTTTGACCGCCATGGCGCGCTGGTCGCCAACGCGCCGCACATGCCGGTGCATCTTGGTTCCATGGACCGCTCGGTCGAAACCGTCATCCGCCTGAATTCGGGCGACATTCATCCAGGCGACGTGTTCGCGCTCAACGCGCCGTATAATGGCGGCACGCATCTGCCTGACATCACCGTGGTGACGCCTGTCTTCGACGATGCGCGCAGGGAAATCCTGTTCTGGGCGGCATCACGCGGCCATCACGCCGATGTCGGCGGCACCGCGCCCGGTTCGATGACGCCCTTGGCCACCACGGTCGACGAGGAAGGCGTGCTGTTCGACAATTTCCGCATCGTCGATCGCGGCCGCTTCCGCGAAAAGGAGTTGGAGACCCTGCTCACCGACCATCCTTATCCCGCGCGCAATCCCGTCCAGAACGTCGCCGACCTCAAGGCGCAGATCGCCGCCAACGAAAAGGGCGTCGCCGAGCTGCGCAAGATGGTCGCGCATTTCGGCCTCGATGTCGTCGAGGCCTATATGGGCCATGTCCAAGACAATGCCGCCGAAAGCGTGCGCCGCGTGATCGAGCGCCTTCCCGACAGCGCGGCTTATGAGTACCCGACCGACACCGGCCAGGTGATCAAGGTGAAGATCACCGTCGATCGGCAGAAACGCGAGGCGACTGTCGATTTCACGGGCACCTCGCCGGTGATGAAGAACAATTTCAACGCGCCGGAGCCCGTCGCCCGCGCCGCCGTGCTCTACGCTTTCCGCGTCATGGTCGAGGACATGATCCCGATGAACGCCGGGTGCCTCAGGCCGATCAACATCGTCATCCCCGACGGCTCGATGCTGAAGCCCGCCTACCCTGCCGCCGTCGTCGCTGGCAATGTCGAGACCTCGCAGCATGTCACCAACGCGCTGTTCGGCGCCATGGGCGCCATGGCCAACGCCCAGGGCACGATGAACAACCTCACTTTCGGCAACAGGAAATACCAGTATTACGAGACCATCTGCTCCGGCTCGCCGGCAGGACACATGAATTCGGGACGCGGCTTTGCCGGTACGTCCGGCGTCCATACTCACATGACCAATTCGCGGCTCACCGACCCGGAGGTGCTGGAGTTGCGTTTCCCCGTCGTGCTGGAAGACTTCCACATCCGCGAGGGCTCCGGCGGCAAGGGCAAGTGGAATGCCGGCGATGGCACAAGGCGCACCATCCGCTTCCTCGAAAAGATGGAATGCGCGATCCTGTCCTCGCACCGCAACCGGCCGCCCCGGGGTCTCGACGGCGGCGGCGACGGCGAGGCCGGCTCGACCAGGGTCAGGCGCAATGACGGATCGGTCGAGATCTTGAAAGCCTGCGACCATACCACGCTCGAAGCCGGCGAGGCTGTGATCGT
>JAFKFE010000888.1 GCA_017308345.1 Alphaproteobacteria bacterium
GGCAGGATCAGCGGCAGCGTGATGGTGGCGAACACCAAGAGCGGATTGGCGCCGAGCGTGCCGGCCGCCGCCTCGATTCTGCGGTCGACCACCTCGATGGAGAGCCGGATCGCCCGCACCATCAGCGGAAAGCCCATGACGCCGCAGGCCAACGCCGCGCCGGTCCAGCGGAATGAAAAGACGATGCCGAAATGCTCGGCAAGGAAGGCGCCGGCCGGCCCGCGCCGGCCGAAGGTGAGCAGGAGCAGGTAGCCGGTCACCACCGGCGGCAGGATCAGCGGCAGATGCACCAGCCCGTTGAGCACCGTCTTGCCCCAGAAACGGCCGCGCGCGAGCAGGAGCGCGATCAATATGCCGGGCGGCAGGCTGGCGATCATCGCCACCGTCGCCACCTTGATGGACAGCCGGACCGCATTCCATTCGTCGGGGGTGAGGTCCAGCAGCCAATTCATCGTCGTATTTGCGCGGTCTTTCTCAGTTGCTCGGCGCGAGCACCGTGAAGCCCTGCTCCTTGAAGAGCTCGGCGGCCTTGGCCGACTCGACGCATTTCAGGAAGGCAGCCGTGTCCTTGTCCTTCGAATCCGCGGTCTGGGCAATCGGATAGATGATCGGCGGATGCGATTCTTCCGGGAAGGTGCCGACGACCTTCACGCCCTTTTCGGCATGCGCGTCGGTGGCGTAGACGATGCCCAGCGCCGCCTCGCCCGTCGACACGAGCTTAAGTGCCGCACGCACGTTCTCGGCCTGCGCGACCTTGCCCTCGACCGACGACCAGACGCCCAGCGATTCCAGCGCCGCCTTGCCGTATTTGCCTGCCGGCACGGCCTTGAAATCGCCCATCGCGAGCTTGCCGTCGCCAATCAGCTTGGCGAGGTCGAAGCCTTTCTCGACCTTGGTCTCGACCGTGGAATCCTTCGGCGCCACCAGCACGATCTGGTTGCCGAGCAGCTTCACCTCGGTATCCGGCTTGGTCAGCTTCTTGTCCGAGAGATACTTCATCCAGTCGAGGTCGGCCGAGACGAAAACGTCGGCCGGCGCGCCGCCTTCGATCTGCTTGGCCAGCGCCGAGCTCGCCGCGTAGGAAATGGTCGCGGCTTCACCGACTTCCGGCTCGCATGCCTTGTTGACCGCATCGAGCGCGTCCTTGAGGCTCGCCGCAGCGAACACCACCACCTTGTCGTCGGCATGGGCCGCCGGCGCCGCCGTCATCAGCGCTGCCGCCAGACCGCCAACGGCGATCGCCTTCAATCCAAAACCCTTGCCCGTCATGAAGTGTCTCCCTGGTTTCAAAGATCCGTTCGGCTCAAAGCCTTGGACCGATATATCCGGATGAACATAACAAGGAAAGGCTTTTCACCTGCCATGGCATTGTGCGCCGGCGTGGTCCCGGCCTACCATGGGTGCGAGACAGTGATGCTCAAGGAGAGACGCATGAAGATCAGCGCCCGCAATATCCTCAAGGGTAAGGTCACCGAGATCGTCAAGGGAGCGACCACCTCGCATGTCAGGATCGACATCGGCGGCGGCGCGATCGTCACCGCGTCGATCACCAATGAGGCGGTCGCCGACCTCGCGCTCGAGAAAGGCAAGCAGGCCTATGCGGTGATCAAGGCTTCGGACGTGATGGTCGGCATCGACTGAGCCGGCGTTCCGCCTGGTCCGCGAGAACGAGATCAGGCCGAGCGAGGTCGCCGTCGATCCGCCGGCAGCGACCGATGCAGGGCTCGTGTTCATCGGCGTGATCCGCACGCCATGGACATCGCGGCTCGTCACGCCGCGCCAGGGCCGGGCCGACGGCCCGGTCTGCCGCATCGAGATATTCGAACCATGGCGGCAGGCGCTCGACGGCGTCGACAAGTTCGAGCGCCTCGAGGTGCTCTACTGGCTGCATCTGTCCCGACGCGATCTCGTCATGCAGAGCCCGGCTAACGACGGCGCCGCGCGCGGCACTTTCGCCTTGCGATCGCCGGTGCGGCCCAATCCGATCGGCACTTCGATCGCGACCTTCGCCGGCATGGAGAGCGGCGCGCTTCTGGTGCGCGGGCTCGACTGCGTCGACGGCACGCCGCTGCTCGACATCAAGCCGGACCGGACCCTGTTCAAACCGATCGCGCCGCCGCAACCGGGTGACTTTGAAACTGGATAGCTGCGCGGCCAAGGTTTGTTGAGATTCGGGTCAGGCCGAGCCGGGAATGGTGGCATTCGAGAACCGGCCTACGCCAGCCGTAGCCCTAATTGCCACGTCACTCCCAATCAATGCTTCGGCCGGCGAAGGCCGGAAGCGCGGAACGCCGCCATTCGCAGGCCGGGCTCACCTGAATATCGACAAGCCTAAACGGCGATCGGCGCCTTGATGCTCGCATCCGCGAAATAATTCTCGAGGCGGAAATCCTCGAAGCGGAAGGCGAAAAGATCCTTCACTTCCGGATTGATCCACATCGTCGGCAGGGCCTTGGGCGTGCGCCGCATCTGCTCGCGCGCCTGCTCGAAATGGTTCGAATAAAGATGCGCGTCGCCCAGCGTGTGGACGAAATCGCCGGGCTTCAGCCCGGTCACCTGCGCCACCATCATGGTGAGCAGGGCATAGGAAGCGATGTTGAACGGCACGCCGAGGAAGATATCGGCCGAGCGCTGGTAGAGCTGGCAGGAGAGCCTCCCCTCCGCCACATAGAACTGGAAAAGGCAGTGGCACGGGGGCAGCGCCATGTCATCGACGAGCGCGGGATTCCATGCCGAAACGATCAGCCTGCGGGAATTCGGCGTCTTGCGGATCTGGTCGAGCACATGGGCGATCTGGTCGATATGGCGCCCGTCGGGCGCCGGCCAGGATCGCCACTGCGAGCCATAGATCGGGCCGAGGTCGCCGTTCTCGTCAGCCCATTCGTCCCAGATGGAGACGCCGTTTTCCTTCAGATAGGCGATGTTGGTGTCGCCGCGCAGGAACCAGAGAAG
>JAFKFE010000889.1 GCA_017308345.1 Alphaproteobacteria bacterium
GCACCGCCTTCGCACTCTGCCGTCCACCCGGCCACCATGCCGGCGCCGCCTTCATGGGCGGCTACTGCTTCATCAACAACGCCGCCGTCGTCGCGCAATGGTTCCGCGACCAGGGTGCCAGGCGCGTTTCGATCCTGGATGTCGACTACCACCACGGCAACGGCACGCAGGAGATCTTCTATCGCCGCGGCGACATCCAGGTGCTCAACCTGCATGGCGATCCGATGGTCGAGTACCCCTTCTTCCTCGGTCACGCCGACGAGCGCGGCGAAGGGGAAGGCGAAGGTTTCAACGTCAATTACCCGATGCCTTTCGGCACCAGTTGGGACGGTTGGAGCGCATCGCTGGAAGACGCCTGCGCCAGGCTCGCGGCCTATGCTCCCGATGTGGTCATCGTCTCGCTCGGCGTCGACACCTTCGAAAAGGATCCGATCAGCCAGTTCAAGCTGAAGAGCGAGGACTACCCGAAGATCGGCCGCCGTATCGCCAGGCTCGGCCTGCCGACGCTGTTCGTGATGGAAGGTGGCTACGCGGTGGAGGAGATCGGCATCAACGCGGTCGGCGTGTTGACCGGCCTCGAGGATCGCTAATGCATGCCGCCCAAAAGCGACCTCGGTTTTGGGAAGACGACATGCATAAAAACAACGACCTAAAGCGCGTCGCATGAATCCGGTTCAGCGCGACGCGCTTTAGCCGCATCGGACTGAGGAGATCCGCCCTCGGATGCAACCGGGGGCGTGTTTTTTGCGACCCGATCGGGAAATCATCGGCTCAATTCGGCTTTGAGAACACCGCCAAGTAACGCGAAGATCGGCCGCTGAGTCGCAACGCGAGTCCACCGGATTCGATTTTGTCAAATCGCGTTTGATGTCGGATTCATCTGCGGGTAGATTAGACCCGAATCAGCCGGTCCACGGGGGGCGCGGCGACCACCCAAAGTCTCAAGTTCCGGCGCAGGCCGGCACCGGACGCGGACGGTTTCGCGTTCCCTGAAGGGATTCGGCGCGGTTGGGCGCCGTTCGCGCCTTGAGTGTGTCTTCGTAAACGTCACGCGTTTCGGGTCCGGCCGTTGGCTTCGCCAGCACCGGGCGCAAGGATCGATTCCGGCAAGAATCCAAGAATTAAAATGAACAGTCCCGCCGCGCTTCTCCAACCCGATGCTTCAGGCCCGCGCCTGACGTCGCGCGGCGATCTCACCAGTTTCTTCATGCAGCTTGCCGCCGATGTCGGGGCCGACAGCTACATGCTGGTCGCCATCGTGCATGACCAGGACCGCAACGATGCGCGCATCGTCTCCTCGAACTGGATCTTCGATGCCATCGAGCTGATCGGCAAAAGACTGATCGCCAACCTCGCGCTGGGACCGCTGACGGCGGCGCCTGGCGTGCGTCCCAAGCCGCTCGTGGCGGCGCATGCGCCCGACGCCGGCGCGCTGCTGAGCGGTGAAGAGGCCCGCCTGCTCGACGTGCTCGGCCACGCCGAGATCTACTCGCTGCGGCTCAATGTCGGCCGCCAGCGCCTGTTCGCGCTGTTCTCGGCGGCGGAGCCGGGCAAGATCGAGCTCACCGCGCTGATGAAGGCGCAGTTGAAATGCTGCTACGCTCTCTCCGGCATCCCGCAGCTGATCGCCGCGGCATCCATGCAGGACCCGCTGTCGGACCGGGAGCGCGAGTGCCTGTTCTGGGTGTCGGAAGGCAAGACCACCGACGAGGTGGCGCTCATCCTTGGCGTGTCGTCGAACACCGTCAACAGCTACATCACGCACGCCATCCAGAAATTCGCGGCCAGCAACCGCGCGATGGCGATCGCGACGGCGATCAGGAGCGGCATCATTTGAAGCACGCACACGTCAAAGAGGCGGCAGCCGCCCTTTTCAACGATCAGCGCAATCCCTTCGGCGCCTTCTCGCTCGGCTCGGAGACCCATCACGCGGCCACCATTCCGGATGCGGTGCGCCGTTGCCGCTGGATCGCCGTCGATATCAACGCCTCGGCTTTCGGGCTCTACTTCGTCAGCCCCTCGGCGGAACGCGCTCGCCTCGTCGCGTGCTTCGATTCCGACTATCCCAGCACCGCGGTCGCGACCAAATTCATCTCCGGCGCCAATGGCGAGGATGTGGTGCGCCACAGCCGCATCTCGACGGCGCCGCGCTGGTGGGCCGACGACGGCATCGCCGGATCGCGGCAGGTTTTCCAGTCGCTCGCCTGGGCCGAGCCGACCGCGCCGCTGGCTCCCGGCACCAACGGCATCGCCCTTCCCGTGCATGCCGACCGCGGCCAATGCGGGCTGGTCGTCTTCCTGGGCTCTGAGATCGCATTGTCCGACGACACGCTGTGCGAGATCCACGCGCGCTCCTTCGCGCTCTTCGCGGCGGTCGCCCGCATCCGTCCCGGCGACACCGGCAGGACGCGTTCGATCTCCAAGCGCGAGCTCGAATGCCTGAAGCTGACAGCCAACGGCAACACCAGCGAAGAGATCGCCAAGCTCCTCAAGCTCTCGGTGCACACCGCCAACCAGTATCTCACCCAGTCGACGCAGAAGCTCAACGCGGTCAACCGCAATCAGGCGGTCGCAAAGGCGTTGCGGCTCGGCCTGATCGAATAGCAACCAGGCGCGGCGCCTTGAAGGCGGCGCGGCGAGGCTGGTTGCCTGCAATCAGATCACTACGGAAACGACAGCGGCTCGGTCCTGCGAATGCGGGCCTCTTCGATCGCGTCCTCGAGCAAGGCGGTGTTGTGCTGGGGCGTCTCGCCGGGTTTCTCGAACGACACATAGTTGACCACGACGGACGCGCCGTCCGCGGTCAGCGTCAGTTGGAAATAGACCGTCACGCCGCGCGGCCGCAGCTCGAGATCCAGCACGATGCGCGGGCTGCCGCTCCAGTCGACATGCGCCTCCGCGCCATGGCCGAGCCGCAGCGTGCCGGGCCGGAAGTAAAGCTCGGCGGCCG
>JAFKFE010001197.1 GCA_017308345.1 Alphaproteobacteria bacterium
AGTTACATAGGGAGGTCGGCCGTGCCGCTGAGCGAAACGCAGCAGCAGGTGCGCGAGATGGCGCGCCAGTTTGCCGAGGATGTCATTCGTCCGGTTGCCGAGGCGCTTGATCGCGATGAGCGCTTCCCTGGCGAGATATATGAGCAGATGGGTGAGCTCGGTCTCTTCGGGATAGGCGTCCCGGAGGCCATGGGCGGTCCAGGCTTCGACACGCTCACCTACGCGCTGGTGATGGAGGAACTGTCGCGCGGCTATGCGTCCGTCGCCGATCAGTGCGGCCTGGTCGAGCTGATCAGCACCTTGCTTGTCCAGCATGGCACCGAGGCGCAGCGCCAGCAGTGGCTGGGGCCTGCCATGCGCGCCGAGAAGAAGGCTGCCTATTGCATCACCGAGCCGGAAGCCGGCACCGATGTTTCCGGGATACGCACCACCGCGACGCGCGACGGGGAGGGATGGCGGCTGAACGGCGGCAAGATCTGGATCCACAACGCGCCGGTCGCCGATGTCGGTTTCGTGCTGGCGCGCACCGACAAGGATGCCGGCCATCGCGGCATGTCGATCTTCATCGTCGATCTGCACGCCAAGGGAATAGAGCGCGGGCCGAAGGAACATAAGATGGGCCAGCGGGCCAGCCAGGTCGGCGCGCTCAACTTCAACGACGTCGTCCTGGGTCCCGAAGCGCTGCTGGGCGAAGAAGGCCGCGGCTTCCACATGATGATGAGCGTGCTCGACAAGGGACGCGTGGGCATCGCCTCGCTGGCCGTCGGGATTGCCCAGGCGGGGCTCGAGGCGGCGGTCGACTATGCCCAGCAGCGGCGTCAGTTCGGCAAGCCGATCGCCGACTTCCAGGGCGTGCAATGGCTGCTTGCCGACATGGCAAAGGACATCGAGGCGGCCCGCCTGCTCGTGCGCAGCGCCGCCGAAAAGATCGACGCGGGGGAAAATGCGACCAAGGCCTGCTCGATCGCAAAATGTTTCGCGGGAGACATAGCCGTGGCGCGCACCGTCGATGCCGTGCATGTCTTCGGCGGTTCCGGCTATATACGCGGCTTCGAGGTCGAGCGCCTCTACCGGGACGCCAAGATCACGCAGATCTATGAAGGCACCAACCAGATCCAGCGCATGATCATCGCCCGCGAGCTCCTCAAGCACGGAGCCCGTGCGTGAGCGCCGGATCGCGTCATGCGGCTTTCGTCACGGGGTCGAGCCGCGGCATCGGGCTGGCGGCGGCGTTGGAGCTCGCCCGGCGCGGATTCGGCGTCGCGCTCAACGGTCCGGCCGATGACGAGGAACTGAAATCCGCCGAAGCGGCGGTCGCGGCGCTCGGTGTTCCGGTCGTGCGTGTCGCGGGTGACGTTGCCGATCTCGGCATCCACGAAAGCATGCTCGAAACCGCCGAGGCCGCCATCGGTCCCTTGTCGACGCTGATCAACAATGCCGGCGTGTCGGTCATCTCGCGCGGCGATCCGATCGATGTGACGGAAGAGAGCTACGACCGCTGTCAGGCAATCAACACGAAGGCGCAATTCTTCCTGTCGCAGTGCTGGGCCAGGCGGCTGCTGGCGCGCAAGCGCGATGACGGCCGCTTCTACAGCCTGATCAACGTCTCTTCCTCCAACGCTACGGCGGTGGCGGAGCCGCGCGCCGAATATTGCGTGTCCAAGGCCGGGTCCGCCATGGTCAGCCAGGTCTTCGCCGTCCGTCTCGGCCGCGAGAACATCGCCGTCTACGACATCAGGCCTGGCCTGATCGAAACGGCTATGACCAAAGCGGTCAGCGAGACCTACCAGCGCCGCATCGACGAGGAGGGGCTGACATTGATCCGCCGCCTCGGCAAGCCGGAAGATGTCGGTCGCGTCATGGCGACGCTCGCCACGGGCGAGCTGCCCTATACGACCGGCCATGTCATTGCCGTCGACGCGGGCATGTTGGTGCCGCGGTTCTGACCGCGGCGCAGCGTCAGGGAGAACGCCATGATCATCCACCTGCCGGATAACACGGGCAAACTTTTCGATTATCGGCTTCAGGGCAAGGCGGTTCCCGCCGCGCGATTGTCGCCGGACGCGGCACGCACCGTGCTGTCGGCGGCGCATGTGGTGGCGAATCCTTTCAGTGCCAGCGATCCCGGCGGTCCCGCCGCCATCGACTGGAAGGCCACGATGGCATTCAGGCGTCACCTCGACGGGCTCGGCCTCGGCATCGCCGAGGCAATGGACACCGCGCAGCGTGGCATGGGCCTCGACTGGCCTTCGGCCCTGGAACTCATCCGCAGGACCCGGAAGGAGTTGCCGGACGCGCTCGTCTTCAACGGCGCCGGCACCGATCAGCTCGGACCGGCCGATGCACGCACGCTCGACGATGTCCGCCGAGCCTATTTCGAGCAGATCGAGGCCATCCAGGAGGTCGGCGGCAGATTGATCGTCATGGCCAGCCGGGCGCTGGCGGCCGTGGCGCGTTCGCCCGACGACTATGTATCGGTGTATGGCGACGTGCTGGCGCGCTGCGACAGGCCGGTGATCCTGCACTGGCTGGGAGAGATGTTCGATCCGGCCCTCAAGGGTTACTGGGGGGCCGGCCGCTTCGAGGATGCGCTCGAAACGGTCTTGGCGATCATCGCAAACAACACCGCCCGGATCGACGGCATCAAGATTTCGCTCCTCGACAAGGAGAAGGAAATCGCGATGCGCCGCCGTCTGCCCGCCGGCGTGAAGATGTACACCGGCGACGATTTCAACTACCCGGAGCTGATCGCGGGTGACGAGCAAGGGTTCTCGCACGCCCTTCTCGGTATCTTCGACCCTTTGGCGCCGGCCGCCGCCCACGCCATTGACCGGCTCGGCCGGGGCGATACCCAGGGGTTCCACGCCACGCTGGATCCGACCGTGCCGCTGGCGCGGCTGATCTTCCGCGCGCCCACACAATACTACAAGACGGGGGTCGTGTTCCTCGCCTGGCTGAACGGGTTCCAGGATCATTTCATCATGCTGGGGGGCGCCCAGTCGATGCGGCCGCTGCCCTATTTCGTGGAGGTGTTCAAGCTGGCCGACGGATGCGGCCTCCTGGCGGATCCCGAGCTGGCTGCCGCACGCATGCGCAAGCTGCTTGCCCTTTATGGCGTCTGACCGGAACCATGCGTGATTTCACAAGGGACCATTCCGCGCTGGCGCTCAATACCGCGACACTCGGCCACAATCTTGACGGTCACGGCGCGGGCTGGTCGATCGAGCGTGTGCTCGATGCATGCGCCGAGCGCGGCCTGCGCGGCATTGTCTTCTGGCGCCGCGAAATCGGCGACCGCGCCGTCGAGATCGGCGAGCGGGTTCGAGCGGCCGGCCTGAATGTCGTCGGCTTGTGCCGCGCGCCTTATCTCACCGGCCCGTTGGCGCTGCCGGGCCGCGCGGCGATCATGGACGATTTCCGCGCCGCGATCGACATGGCCGCCGCTCTCGGCGCGCCTGTCCTGACCATCGTCTGCGGCGGGGTCGAGCCGGGAACGAAAGGCATCGGCGAAAGCCTCAAGCTGGTTGCGGATCGTGTCGCCGAAGCCGCATCCTACGCGGCGGCCGCAAACGTTCGCCTGGCTCTCGAGCCGCTGCATCCAGTCTACAGCGGCGACCGGTCCTGCCTGGTGACGATGCGCGACGCGGTCGATCTTTGCCTTGCCATCGATGCGCCCAATGTTGGCGTCGCGGTCGACGTGTATCACGTCTGGTGGGACCGCTCGCTGGCCAATGAATTGCTGCGCGCCGGGCCTCAACGTATTTTCGGCTATCATCTTTGCGACTGGCTGGCGCAGACGCGCGACGTGCTGCTCGACCGCGGCATGATGGGAGACGGAGTGGCCGATCTGAAGGCGATCCGCGCGGCGGTCGAGGCAGCCGGCTATGCCGGGCCGTGCGAGGTGGAGGTGTTTTCGGCGCGGAACTGGTGGAAGCGTGATCCCGCCGAAGTCCTGGACGCCTGCGTGGAGCGCTTCCGATCCGTTTGTTGAAGACAGAGGCTGGACAGCCGCGATAGACCCTTGGAAGTTTGGGAAGGTATGTGACGGGAAGCGGTCGTTGCGCGGGAAGCCCAACATCAAGGATATCGCGAAGGCCACCGGTCTTTCGACCGCGGCTGTTTCCTACGCGTTGACCGGGCGAGGGCGCGTTTCCGCGGAAACCCAGGAGATCGTGCGCAAGGTCGCGGAGGAGATGGGCTTCATCCGCGACTCCGCCGCGGTTCGGCTGCGCACCGGGCAGTCCCGCCTGCTCGGAGCGGTGCTCCACGATACGTCAAATCCGTTCTTTGCCGAGCTTCTCTCGGATTTCGAGGCGCGCGCCTATGAGGCGGGCTATCTGACGATCGTGGCGAACACGCATGACGAGTCCGCGCGGCAGGCGGCTTTGATCGACGCCTTGCTGTCGCAAGGCGTCGCGGGACTCCTGATCAGCCCGGCCAATTGCACGACGCCGGAGGACTTCGCGGTCCTGCGGACACGCGCGACGCCATACGTCATCGCGGTACGGGATGTGGAGGATCTCCAGGCGGACTATGTCGGCGCCGACGATCGAAGGGCCGGCTACCTTGCCGCCTCCCACCTGTTCGAAGCCGGTCTTGAACGGTTCGCGGTGGTCGGCGGCCTCGATCACACGCGCACCTGGCAGGACCGGCTGGACGGCATCAAGGCCGCAGTCGCCGAAAGGGGCGCCGAACTCGACGAGGCACTTGTCTTCAGATGCGCGCCGACGCGGGAGAACGGGACAGAGATCGTCAACCGCATCATCAGGGATTTTCCCGAATGCCACGCCGCG
The DNA here is from genome assembly GCA_017308345.1 of Alphaproteobacteria bacterium. GTDB lineage: Bacteria > Pseudomonadota > Alphaproteobacteria > Rhizobiales > Rhizobiaceae > Mesorhizobium. The sequence continues at coordinate 4,794 of JAFKFE010001197.1, forward strand.
ATCTGCTTCAATGACTACATCGCGCTCGGTGCCTACGCGGCGCTGCACGGCAGCGGCCGTCGTGTCGGAGAGGACTTCTCCATCATAGGCATAGACAATGTTCCCTTGGGGCAGTCGCTGCTGCCGCCCTTGACGACGGTCGAACTTTATCCGCGTGGAATTGGCGGACGAGCGGCAAGGCTTCTGCTCGACCGGATGCAGGATGGGCGGGGCGAGCCTGATCATTCCTTGATCGAACCGCGCCTCGTCGCGCGCCAATCCGTGGCCGGCGCCCCGAAATCGCGCGGCGCTTGACGCGCCCGAGTGCGCCGGGCATAAAGCGGAAATGCACTATCTGGTTACTTATCGGAGAAAGCTCATCTTCTCCGACGGTCGGGAGGAGCCGGCATGCAGAAGCGCTACGACTACATCATAACCGGGGGAGGGTCTTCAGGTTGCGTGCTCGCGGCGCGCCTGTCGGAGGATCCGGACGTATCCGTCCTTCTTGTCGAAGCCGGCGGTCCCGACAGCCACTATCTGTTCCACTGGCCGGCCGGCTTTGCCAAGATGACTAAGGGGATCGCGTCCTGGGGATGGTCGACGGTGCCTCAAAGGCATATGCAGAATCGCGTCCTCTGGTACACGCAGGCCAAGGTGATCGGAGGCGGCTCGTCCATCAACGCCCAGGTCTACACGCGCGGCAACGCCAAGGACTATGACGACTGGCGCGACGAAGCCGGTTGCGAGGGCTGGGGCTTTCGCGATGTCCTGCCCTACTTCAAGCGAGCCGAGGGCAACGAGCGCTTCGACGACGATTATCACGGCACGGAGGGGCCGCTTGGTGTCTCAGTCCCACGTGCGGCGCTTCCGATCTGCGATGCCTTCATCCGCGCCGGGCAGCAGTTGGGCATTCCCTACAATCCGGATTTCAACGGGCCAAGGCAGCGCGGCATAGGGTATTTTCAGCTGACACAACGCAACGCGCGGCGCTGCTCCGCGGCCGTCGGGTTCCTCGACCCCGCGCGATCGCGCCGCAATCTCACGGTGATGACCGGGACCGAAGTCGCGCGCATCGTGCTCGACGGCCGGCGGGCCGGGGGTGTCGTCGTGCGCCGCGACGGCGTGGAAAGCGAGATCGCCTGCGAACGCGAGGTGCTGGTCACCTCGGGCGCGATCGGATCGCCCCGGCTGCTCATGCTGTCCGGAATCGGCCCGGCGGACCATCTCGCAAGTGTCGGGGTCAGGGTCCTGCACGATCTGCAGGGTGTCGGAGCCAATCTCCACGACCACCTCGATCTCTGCGTGCTTTCCGAATGCTCGGGCGACCACTCGTATGACAATATCCTGCGGCCCGACAGGACCGCGCTCGCCGGCTTGCAGTACATGCTCTTCAAAAGCGGTCCCGTGGTCTCCTCGCTCTTCGAGACAGGGGCCTTCTGGTACGCCGATCCGGCGGCGCGCTCTCCGGACATTCAGTTCCATTTCGGCCAGGGTTCCGGCATCGAGAAGGGCATCGTCAAGCTGGACCGCCCCGGCGTGACGCTGAACGCGGCGTTCATTCGGCCCCGCTCCCGCGGCACCGTCCGCCTCGCCTCCGCGGATCCGAATGACGCCCCGCTCATCGATCCGAACTACTGGGCCGATCCCTATGACCGCGAGATGTCGCTGCGCGGCCTGGAACTTGCCCGACAGATCATGGCTCAACCAGCGCTGAGGCCATTCATTGCCCGCGAAGCATTGCCCGGGCCCGAGGCGCGCGATGCCAAGACGCTGCTCGAATACGCCTGCCGCATGGCCAAAACCCAGCATCACCCGGTTGGCACCTGCAGGATGGGGCACGACGAACTGGCCGTGGTTTCGCCGGACCTGAAGGTGCGCGGCCTGGACGGCCTGCGCGTATGCGACGCCTCGATCATGCCGTCGATCAACTCGTCGAACACGAACGCGCCGGCGATAATGATCGGAGAGAAGGCCGCCGACCTCGTCGCCGGCCGGCCGCCGCTTCCCGCGGCGCTCTTTGATTGGGAGCGCAACGACAGGCCGCAATTCGCCGACACTTGAGCCAAATGGCATGTCCGGGGCCTCATGCCATTGACAGCGTATGCATGGAATGAAATAACTAAATAGTTACTAAGGGGAGGATGAGCAGGACAATGGGAGGACTACCTGTCAGGATCAGCGGCATCCAGCACATCGGTCTGACCGTGCCGGACATGGAGGAGGCGGTCGCCTTCTTCACCCGCATGTTCGGCGCGGTCTGCGTGATGGAATGCGGCAGCGTCGACGTTGACGATGAATTCATGATCCGCCGTCTCGGCGTTCCATCCGGCCGCCGGATCAAGGACCAGCGCGTCATTCGTCTTGGCAATGGCGGCAATCTCGAACTCTTCGAGTACAGCGGCGAGTCCGACCGGACGCCGGTCAAACAAAACAGCGAGATCGGCGCATGCCACTTTGCCCTTGAGGTCGAGGACGCCGTGGAAGCTACCGAAAGGCTCCGGGCCGCGGGCGTGGATGTGCTGGACGGGCCGACCTTGATCACTTCCGGTCCGATGGAGGGCCTGACCTGGGTCTATCTGAGATCACCATGGGGCCAGTTCCTGGAACTGGTCAGCACCACCGGTCCGATGGGTTATGAAACATCCGACGGCCCGCGTATGTGGTCGCCATCCGAATAGCTAACTGCGGCCGGGCGGGGGAGGCAGCCCGTTCCAACGTCATTCATCAAGGGGACCGTATTTAGCTGCTTAAACGTATAATCAAACTGCCGAAGCGAATGGAGGATGAACGCATGATGCAGTGGAAGAAGACAATGTGGGCGGCCGGTGCCGTCCTCGCGATGACCGGGGCCGCCTGGGCGCAGGACAAGCCCTTTGCCGGCGTCGAACTGAAGATGCTGGGTATCGGCGATACGTCGGTCACCCGCGTGGCGCCGATCGTCGGCGAGTTCGAGCAGGCGACAGGCATCAAGGTGCATATCGATCAGTTGCCTTATCCGGGCCTGATCGACAAGATCATCGTCGAAGCGAGTTCGGACAGCCCGACTTACCAGCTTCTGTGGGTCGATAGTCCCTGGGTCGGCATGCTCGGCGAGGCCGGGGCGCTGGAAGACCTTACGTCGCGGGCAAAGCGCGACGCGGCCGAGATCGGGCTCGACGACATCATCCCGATCCAGCTTCAGGAAAACACCTGGCAAGGCAAGCTGCTCGCCTTTCCGGCCTCGGGCATGGTCTGGTCCACGAACTACCGCAAGGACCTGTTCGAGAACCCCGAGGAGGCGGCGGCCTTCAAGGCGAAGTATGGCTACGACCTCGCGCCGGCAAAGACGTGGGCGCAGTATCGCGACATCGCGGAGTTCTTCACCCGCAAGAAGGGTGAGAAGCTTGCAGGCGAAGTGCTCGACAAGGACTTCTACGGCACCGCGCAGGCCTATAGCCGCGTGCAGGGCGCCATCACGCACGACTATTTCCCAATCATGCGCGCCTTCGGGGGTGACTACTGGGATCCGAAGACCGGCCTGTGCGCCATGACCGGCGAGCCGCACATCAAAGCGGCCGAGTTCATGAAGTCGCTGATCCCGTTCAACCCACCGGACTATCTCGGCCTCATGTGGGACCTGCGCACGGGCTACATGGAGCGGGGCGAGGACGCGATCTCCAGCTATTGGAGCGTGCGCACCGTGCGCCTGACCAACCCGGCCGAGGCAAAGGTCGCCGAGAAAGGCCTGGTGGTGGGCTACGCGCCGTCTCCGACCGTGGACGGCAACCCACAACCGACCTACACGGGCGCGCTCTCCTTCGCCATCAACTCGAAGGCCACCGACAAGGAGAAGGAGGCGGCCTGGGTGTTCATCAAATGGGCGACAAGCGAGAAGCTGATGCGCCGCTTCGCCGAGGAAGGGCAGGGGGTCAGCCAGTTCCGCAAGTCGATCCTTTCGGATCCCGCGCTGCAGGCCAAGTACCCCTACTACAAGGTGCTTCTGGAATCGCAGAAGAATGCCCGTCGACGGATATTCCATCCGTTCTATCAGGCAGTGGAAGAGAACTTTGGCGTCGAGCTCAGCAAATACATGGCTGGCGAGACGGCGACCGCGAAGGAGGCGCTCGAAACCGCCTGCAACGCGGTGAACTCCCAGCTGTCGATATTCCCGGTCGAACAACGCCTCCGCTGGATCAACGACGTGCCGGCGGAAGTCCTGGCGAAGTGACGACCGCGCCCGCCCCGGTCACTCCCGCCGGGGCGGGTTCCCTCATTTTTGAGAAATGGTGTGTTTGGCCATGAGCCATACGGCGAACCGTGACAGGCGCATAGCTGCCGTCTTCCTGATCCCGGCGATAGTGGTCCTGTTCGCAACGACCATCTACCCGATGCTCTACGCGCTGTGGCTCAGCTTTCGGAACTACGATCTCGCCAAGCCATTCATTCCGAGGATCTTCGTCGGCCTCGCCAACTATGCCGAGGTGCTGACTTCCAAGGCGTTCTTCCACGCGCTCATCACGACTTTCAAGCTCATGGCGATGACGCTGTCGGCTCAATTGGTGCTCGGCGTCGGTATCGCCCTGCTGGTCAGCCAGAAGCTTCCCGGCATGGCGCTGGCCCGCACGCTGCTGTTGATCCCGATGATGATCTCTCCGGTCATCGTCGGTCTGGTCTGGCTGTTCCTGTATTTTCCGGAGTTGGGCTATCTCAACTATTTCCTGGGCCTGGTGGGTATCGGACCCGTCCCGTGGATCAGCAGCACTCAGTGGGCGCTCACCGCGATCGCCATAGGAGACATCTGGCAGTGGACGCCGTTCATCATGATGGGAACGGCGGCCGCGCTTCAAAGCCTCTCGCCGGAACCTTATGAAGCGGCGCGCATCGACGGCAATTCCCGCTGGGACGTGTTCCGATATGTAACGCTGCCGCAGCTGAAGCCGGTGCTTGTCAGCCTGCTCTTCCTGCGCGCCATCGACGCATTCAAGATCTATGACATTATCTTCGTGCTCACCAAGGGCGGCCCCGCGGACGCGACGGAAGTCATTTCCCTCTACATCTACCGTCAGAGCTTCACCTTCTGGCGCATGGGCGTCGGCGCGGCGGCGTCCTTCGTTTCCCTCATCATCATCTCGGTCCTGATCACGCTCTTCTTCAAGCAGATGCAGCGCGGCCAGGCCGCGCGGGCCCGCTAGGGAAGGTGACGTCATGACCCCGAGCCTGCGTGAAAAGTTCCTGACCTACCTTTTGGTGATCATCATATTGGTGGTCTTCATGACGCCGATCTACCTGATCCTGGTGTCGTCGCTGAAGCCGTCACCGATCATGTTCTCGCGCCCGCCGCGCTTCATCTTCACGCCGACGCTGCAGAACTACTACGACCTGTTCACGATGCGGCCGTTCCATCTCCAGATCCTGAACAGCCTGCTCGTCGCGCTGGGCTCGACCGCCTTCAGCCTGACCATAGGCACCATGGCCGCCTATGCGGTCTCCCGCATCAAGCATCGGCGCATAAACGATGTGGCGTTCTGGATCCTGTCCATGCGCATGTTCCCGCCGATCGCCGTGGTCGTCCCCTACTATATCATCTTCAAGACGATGGGCCTGCTCGATACGCCCCTTGCGCTGATCATCGTCTATTCGACATTCAACATCCCGCTGACGGTCTGGCTGATGAAGGGCTTCTTCGACGAGGTCCCAGAGGCCTTGGAGGAAGCCGCCCAGGTCGACGGACACGGCGTCATTGCAACCTTCTTTCGGGTCACCCTGCCGCTGACGGCGCCGGGCCTCGCGGTCTCTGCCGTGTTCTGCTTCATCTTCTCGTGGAACGAGTTCCTGTTCGCGCTGATGCTGACCGGATCGAAGTCGCAGACGGTCACCGTGGCGGTCATGTCCTTCTGGTCGAGCGACGCCGTTCAATGGGGCCGCATCATGGCCGGCTCCTTCGTGATCCTCATCCCGGGCGTGATCTTCGTGCTCACCTGTCAACGCTGGCTGGTGAAAGGTCTCACCATGGGGTCCGTCAAGGGATGAACGCCGTGCAATTTTTTCGATTGGGAGGAGAGCGCCGTTGTCTTCAGTGACGTTGCGCAAGGTCGTCAAGCGATATGGCCAGGTCGAGGTGGTCCACGGCATCGACCTATCGGTCGAAGAGGGGGAATTCGTCGTGCTTCTGGGGCCTTCGGGCTGCGGCAAGACAACGACGCTGCGCATGGTGGCCGGGCTGGAGGACATCTCCGCGGGCCAATTGGAAATCGCGGGGCGCGTTGTCAACGATGTCGCGCCGAAAGACCGCCAGATCGCCATGGTCTTCCAGAACTACGCGCTCTATCCCCACATGACTGTGCGTCAGAACATGGAGTTCGCCCTGAAGCCGCAGAAGCTGGCGGCAAACGAGGTTTCAGCGCGCATAGCCGAGGCGGCGCGCATCCTGGGACTGGAGCCGTTGCTCGCACGCAAACCGGCGCAACTGTCAGGGGGGCAAAGGCAGCGCGTCGCCATGGCCCGCGCCATGGTTCGCACACCGAAGGTGTTCCTCTTCGACGAACCGCTCTCGAACCTCGACGCCAAGCTCCGCACGCAGGTGCGCGTCGAGATCGCGAAGTTGCACAGGCGGCTCGGCACCACCGTTCTCTACGTCACCCACGATCAGGTCGAGGCGATGACCCTCGCCGACAAGATCGTCATCATGAAGGACGGCCATATCGAGCAGGTCGGCTCGCCGGAAGAGGTGTTTGCCAAGCCACGGAACCTCTTTGTGGCGACGTTCATCGGCAGCCCGGCGATGAACCTCCTGCCGGCGAAGGTGGCGGTCGTGAACGGCGCGCCGGTGCTCGTCGCCAACGGATTTCGCCTGGCTGCGCCACCCTCAATCGTCTCGGCTCTCGACCCGGGCGCAAGCGTTACCCTCGGGATACGTCCGAGCGATATTCGCGTCGATGAAGCCGGAGACTACGAGGCGGTCGTGGAGGTGGACGAGTATCTCGGGACCGAGGTTCTGCTCAATCTGCGCGCCGGAAACCACGAACTGGTCGCGCAGGTGCCGGCGGCGGCCCGGCCCGCGCCGGACAGGCAGAGCGTGCGCATCGGCTTTGATGCAGCGCGCCTGCATGTCTTCGACACTCAAAGTGGCGAAGCAATCCGCTAACGCAGAAGTCGGCCGGTTGAATCGGGAGGAATAGTCATGGGTAGCGAGATCGTCTTTGCAGGCCAGCGGCAGTTCGTGCTGGAGGACTATCAGGACACGCCGCTGGGGCCGACGGAGGTGCGGGGGCGCACGCTCGCCACCCTGATCAGCCCGGGGACCGAACTGGCCTGGGCCGACACCGGCAATTTTCCGTTGCGTCCGGGCTATGCCGCTGTCTACGAGGCCGGGGAACTGGGCCGTGACGTTCGGGGCATCTCCCGTGGCGACAGGCTGCTTTGCATGGGGGCGCATCGCTCCACGCAGCAGTTCGACCAGCGTTATGTGCTGAAAGTGCCGGACGGCCTTGCCCCGGAGACGGCCGTTCTCGCCCGCCTCATGGGCGTCTCGATGACAACCCTGATGACAACCGCGGCCCGGCCCGGCGACAAGGTCGTGATCACCGGCGCGGGGCCGGTCGGCTACCTTGCCGCGCATCTTTGCAGGATCGCGGGATATGAGGTTTCGGTCGTCGAGCCGGATTCACGGCGCAATGCCCAGGCGCGGGAGTCCGGCCTGTCGGTGCTGTCCAAAATGCCCGTGGATGATGCCGACTTCGCGGGAAAGGTGGCGCTGGTCATCGACTGTTCAGGCCATGAGGGCGCGGTTCTCGACGGCTGCAAGGTCGTTCGCAAGAAGGGCGAGGTCGTGCTCGTTGGCGTGCCGTGGAAGGCCCATACCGGTATGTTGGCTCATGAGATCCTGCACGCGGTTTTCTTCCGGTTCGTGAATTTGCGAAGCGGTTGGGAATGGGAGTTGCCGGTCGTCGGCCGGGACTTCGTCTGGGAAGAACTCTATGAGGGCTATAACAACGCCCAGCACACCACCATGACGGGTCTGGCAAAAGCCCTGACGTGGCTGGCGCGGGGACATGTTCCGCTTGCCGGCCTCATCGGGAAGTTCTCGCCGGCTGATCCGGCGGCAGTCTATGGCCGGCTGCTGGCGCGCGAAGTCGCCGAGCCGTTCGCGGTGCTGGACTGGGCTGCCGCCGGACTTCGATGAGCCTCTATTCGAGGTGACGCTCGCAGCCGGCAGTCCCGGAAAGCGGCGGCAATCCTGGGAACCCGCGGCCGTTCGACAGGATCGTGATTGCCGGCAGGACAGATGCGGCCTCAAGGCCGCCGCGGTGTCAGTCTCCCGACCGGCGGCCCTTCTCCCGGAAGGCAGCCAGGCCCGCTCGAAGGTCGTCGCTGCCGGCAGCGATACGTCCGGCAAAGGCATCCAGAACACGCTCACGCTCCTCGCCCTCAGCGGCATTGATGAGCATCTTGGCGAGCTCCGTGGCGGTGGCGGACCTGCCTGCAACGATAGCGGCAAGTTCCTCGGCCGCCGCGAGGCCGCTTCCCTTGTCGACCACCTTGTCGACGAGCGACAACCTCAAGGCCTCGTCGGCGGAATAAACCTCGCCGAAGAGCGACATACGCCGGATCAATTGGGTGCCGAAACGGCGAGCCGTGCGCTGGGTGCCCGACCAGCCCGGTATGATCCCGAGGCTGGTTTCAGGCAGGCCGATGCGGGCGTGGCTCTCGGCGATCCGATAGTCGGCGCAGGCCGCGAGCTCCAGACCCCCGCCAAGGCAATGACCGTTGAGGACGGCAATGACCGGTTGCGAAAGCCTGGCAAGAGCGTCGAAGCCGGCATGGCCGTCGCGGATCCAGTGGCGCGCGAACTGCTCGGCGCCGAGCGCGCTCCAGGCGGCGACGTCGCCGCCCGCGCAGAAGGATTTCTCGCCCTCGCCGATCAGGATCAGGACCTTCGCCGCGGAGCGCTCCACGGTCCTGCACAGCGGGACGAGCGCGTCGACCATCGCGGCGTCGAGCGCGTTGAGCTTCTCAGGCCTGCGGATGGTCAGCCGGGCGACAGCCCCGTCGAAGCTGAGGTCGAGACGCGGATCGCTCACAGCCGCAACCCTATCGGCTGGTCAAGGAACAGCGCCGCGTCCATCAGCTTCAGTCCCGGCGAGACCGCGAGAGGAGACGCCGCCTGCCGCAGGACGTCGCGTTCGAGGTCGAGCCCGGGAGCTATCTCGGTGACAACCAGGCCGTCGGCTGTCAGGCGGATGACGCATCTTTCCGTCACATAGGTGACGTCCTGGCCCTGGCTGACGGCGCGCGCGCCTGAGAAGCTGACCTGGTCCACTTTCGGGACGATCTTTGCGACCTTGCCTTCCTTGTCGATGACCAGTTTTCCATTCTCCAGCCGCATCTTCGCGCCGGCATTGAAGTTGCCGGAGAACACGATCTTGCGCGCCCGCGCGGTGATGTCGACGAAGCCGCCGGCGCCGGCGGTGCGGTGTGGCGTCGAGGAAAGCCGCGAGACGTTGACGGATCCGTCGGAGCCTATTTCGAGGAACGACAGCAAGGAGCAGTCGAAGCCTCCGGCCTGGAAGTAGGTGAAAAGGTGCGGGGAAGCGACGAAGGCTTCCGCATTCGAGGCGCAGCCGAACTTGAAGTCGAGCAATGGCACGCCGCCCACGGGGCCTTGTTCGATTACCCAGGTGACGGCGCCGTGCAGGCCTTCCTCAATCAGGATGCGAGGCACGTTGGCGGAGATGCCGAAGCCGATATTGACAGTCCACCCGGCCTCGAGTTCCTGCGCGACGCGGCGCGCGATGACCTTGGAGACATTGTATTCCGGTGTGCGGAATGTGTGCAGCGGCCGGAACAACTCGCCCGATATGGCTGGATCATATGCGGTGCCCGTAGTCTGCAACTGATCCGGCGCCTCGACGATGAAATCCACCAGGATTCCGGGCACCCGCACATCATGCGGCCGCAAAGTGCCCTGAGCCGCGACGCGCTTGACCTGCGCGATGACGATGCCGCCGCAGTTGCGCGCCGCGAGCGCCATCTCCATGGCGCCGAGCGTTGCCCCTTCCTGCTCGAATGTGAGGTTGCCTTTCTCGTCCGCCGTGGTCGCCCGGATGATCGCGACGTCCGGCCTGAGGGGCGGGAAGTAGAGCCACGTCTCGCCGTTGAACTCGACGCGCCGCACGATCGGCGCCTTCCGCGCCTCCGCATTCATGGCTCCGCCCTCGAGCATGGGATCGACAAATGTGTCCATGCCGACCTTGGTCAACACTCCCGGACGCTGCGCCGCGCCCTCGCGCAACATGTCGAACACGATTCCGGACGGGAAGTTCCAGGCCGCCACGTCTTCGGCCAGAATGCGCTGCCAGATCAGCGGCGGCTCGGCGTTGGTCGGTCCTGAAGGATACGAGCCGCCGATGATGCGGCTGATCAAGCCCGGCACGGCGATATGGTCGACGCCCTTGGTGCCGAACATATCGCCGGCGGCGATGGGATGGATGGCGGTGATATTGCGAGGAGCTCCCTCCGCCGCGAAGCGCTTGCCAATGGCTTCAAGCACGGCGTCCGGGCAGAGCAGACCGGACGAAGAATTGACCGCCACCACCGCTCCGTCGCCTATCGCGGCGACAGCCTCCGCTGCGGACCTGACCTTGCTCACGCTTCCTCTCCATAAGGCTTGGCAATAAGTAACTAGATAGTTATAACCGTGATATAGCCGCCTGCGGCTTGCAAGGCAAGCTCCGCGCCGGCGGCAACCAGTGGGAGGATTTCGATGAACATCATGTTCCAGAAGACGAACCAGCGGATGTTTGGAACTTTCCCTCTCAAGGGGGATACGCTGCGCGGCGCGATCGAGGCCGCGATCGACGCAGGTTACCGCGCGTTCGATACGGCTCAGGCTTATGGCAATGAAGCCGATACAGGCCTGGCCCTGGCCGAGAGCGGCATACCCCGGGACGAGCTCTGCATCACGACAAAGGTCACCGTGGAGAACTTTTCGGCCGAGCGGTTCATGCCGTCCGTCGAACAGTCCTTGCGGGATCTGAGGCTGGATCGTGTCGATATCCTGCTGCTTCACTGGCCGACGCCGGGAGGCGACATCAGGCTCTCACTTGAGCTGCTTCAGGAAGCACAGGAACGGGGGTTCGCCAGCGCCGTCGGAGTTTCGAACTATACGGCCGCGATGATGCGCCAGGCGAGGCAGATCACCGGCGTGCCGCTCGTGACCAATCAGGTGGAATTCCATCCGCTTCTTGACCAGCGCAAGCTGCTGGCGGCCGCGAGCGAAACGGGTATCCCTCTGTCATCCTACTGCTCGGTCGCGCGCGGCGAGGTCTTCAAGCACCCACTCTTCGCCGATATCGGCGCCACATACGGCAAGTCGGCCGCCCAAATCGTGCTGCGCTGGATCCTGCAGAAGGGTTTGCCGATCAACACCATGTCGACCAAGCCCGACAACATCCGCTCGAATTTCGACGTGATGGACTTCACCTTGTCGAGCATCGACATGGGCCGCATCGACGCCATGAATGCCGTCGGTTACCGCGTCGTCGGCAAGCGGCTGATCCCTTATGCGCCGGATTTCGACGCCTGAGCGCGGACAGGGAGAGCGATCGGATCCGAGGCGACTGGCAAATGCCAAGGCATGATCCCGAAAAGTGGGGACAGGCTTTCGGAAAAGATCATGCTCCAGCAGAACGCTGGATCAGGATGATGAATCAGCGAAACGTCATCCTGATCTAGCGGTTGCCTCGGATCAGGTCCGACGCATGCTCGCCGATCATGATCGTCGCCGCGTTGGTGTTTGAGCCGACCAGGGACGGCATTGCCGAGCTGTCGCAGATGCGGATGCCATCCAACCCGTGCACGCGCAGTTGAGGGTCGACCACCGACATCGCGTCCTTCCCCATCTTGCAGGTGCAAGTCGGGTGATACGAGGTCCGACCGTAGCGGCGCGCATAGGCTTCATAGTCTGATTGCGAGCGCACCCCGGCATCGGGGAAGCGGAGTTCCTTGATGAATTTTCGCAGCGACGGCTGGTTGAAGATCTCCCGGCTGATCTTGATGCCTTCGACCGAGACTCTGAGGTCGTCCGGATCCGCGAGGAAATTGGGATCGACGACGGGATTGTCGCGCGGGTCCGGCGAACGGAGTGTCACGCTTCCTCGCGATTTCGGGCGCAGTGTGTAACTGTTCAGCGTGACACCGGACGATCCCTTCGGGACCGACGGCACGCCGGCTTCCGCGCCTGCTCCCGCCAGGAAGTGGAACTGCAGATCGGGAACCGCTGCGGCACCTTTCCCCGAGGAATGCCAGAAGGCGCCGCCTTCGACCACGTTCGACGTTATCGGCCCGGTCTTGAACAGCGTGTACTGGATCCCGGCCCACAGCATCCAGTGCGTCTTGTTGTACTTGTCGAGTGAATCGTGGCCCTTGAGCTCGGCCACGATATCGATGCCGAAATGGTCGCGCAGGTTCTGTCCGACGCCCGGGAGATCCTGCACCGTCTCGATGCCATGATGGCGCAGGTGCTCGGCGGGACCGATACCGGACAGCATCATCAGCTTCGGCGTGCCTATCGCCCCGGAGGTGACCAGCACTTCGCTGTCGGCGTTTATGACCTTCGGCGAGCCGCCGCCGACCGAGCATTCGACGCCAACGGCCCGGCGCCCCTTGAAGACGATGCGATGGACCAGCGCCCCTGTGATCAGCGTCAGGTTCGGGCGCGTCAGGGCAGGCTTGAGGTAGCCCACGGCAGCCGAGCAGCGGCGGGCGTTGCGCGTCGTGGTCTGGTAGATGCCGGCGCCTTCCTGCTTCGCGCCGTTGAAGTCCGGATTGTAGGGCAGCCCGTATTCCTGGCAGCTCTGGACGAATGCACGCGAGACGACGTTCGGATCTGGTATGTTCGACACGCCGAGCGGTCCGTCGGTGCCGTGGAGCCTGCCGGAGAATATGCTGTTGCCCTCGGAACGTAGGAAATACTTCCGCACATCCTTGAACGCCCAGCCGTCCGCGCCTTCCTCGTTGGCCCACCGGTCGTAGTCGGTCTCGTGCCCTCGGGTATAGACCTCGGCGTTGATTGACGAGCCGCCGCCCAGCACCTTTGCCTGCGCATAGGGGATTTCGCGATTGTCGGCATGTCTCTGGGGGGCCGTCACCAGCCCCCAGGTGAGCGGTCCGGTGGTCATTTTGGCGAAGCCGACCGGCATATGGATCAGCGGATGGCTGTCCTTGCCCCCGGCCTCAATGATGCAGACGCGGACTGCCGGATTTTCGGACAGGCGCGCGGCAAGCACGCAACCCGAAGAGCCCGCGCCGACGATCACATAGTCGAAACCTGTCGTCATCACTTGATCCAGTGCGCACGCTTGCCGACCTCGATGTGGACGGACTTCACTTGTGTGTATTCCTCCACGCCGTACATTCCGGCCTCTCTTCCCCATCCGGACTGCTTGAAGCCGCCGAGCGGCATCTCCGGCCCTCCGGCCATGATCGTGTTCACCCAGAACCGGCCGGCGCGCACGCGCCGCGTCACCACCAGCGCCTTGTCTATGTTCTTTGTCCACACGCTGGCCGCCAGGCCATACACCGTATCGTTCGCGAGGCTGATGGCTTCCTCGACCGTGTCGAAATGGAAGGAAGACAGGACGGGTCCGAAGATTTCGTCGCGGGCAATCGACATTCCTGGCGTGACCCCGGAAAACAATGTGGGCACGATATACTGGCCGCCGCCGAGGTCCAGAGCCTGTCCGCCGGCGACAAGCGTCGCCCCTTCGGCCTTGCCCTTGTCGATATAGCTCAGGATGGTCGCATTCTGCGCATCCGTCGTGATGGCTCCCACCTGCGTCTTCGTCTGCAGCGGATCGCCGACCACTATCCTGGCCATCTTGGCGGCGAGGATTTCCTCGAACTCGCGGGCGACCGAACGTTCCACGATGACGCGGCTCGACGAAACGCAGCATTGGCCCGTGTTGAAGCTTATGCCGAAAGCCGCGCCGTCGGCCGCGTCCTCGAGGTCGCTGTCGGCAAAGACGATGATCGGGTTCTTGCCGCCGAGCTCCAGGCCGAGTTTCTTGAAGTTCGAATCGGCCGCGGCGTGGACGCATGAGCGCCCGACGGATGTCGATCCGGTGAAAGACAGCATGTCGACATCGGGATGCTCGCTCAAAGCCTGGCCAATCGTCCGGCCCGACCCGGTGACGACGTTATAGACGCCGTCCGGCGCGCCGGCTTCGGAAAGGATCTCGCCGAGCAGCAAAGTGGTCGCGGATGTGACCTCCGAAGGCTTGACGACGACGGTGCATCCGCTGGCCAGGATGAAGGGAATGCGCTCGCACAGGATCAGGAACGGGAAATTCCAGGGCGTGATGAGCCCGACCACGCCGACCGGCTCGCGCAGGACCATGCCGAAAAGGCCGTCGCCCAGACTGTTGAAGCTGTCGCCGTGCAACAGCCTTGCGGCGCCCGCGCCGACCTCGAAGCACGCAATGCAGTGATCGATCTCGCCGCGCGCCTGGGAGATCGGCTTGCCGTTCTCCAGGACTTCCCAATAGGCGATTTCGTCGCGGCGACGGCGCAGGATCTCGGCCGTCCTCAGCAGCACGCCGGCCCTGTCCGCGCCTGGCAGTCCGGCCCACCGGCGATCCTCGAATGCGCGGCGCGCCGCGGCGACGGCGGCATTGAGGTCGTCCACCGTGCATCTGGGCGTAAGGGTCACCGGCACGCCGTGGCCCGGGGAACGGCGCTCGAACAGTGCGCCACCCTTGCGCCAGGATCCGTCCGACCAGAAACCGAATTCGCGTGGCGCGTCCGGCAGGGTCGCGCGGTCGGTGAAATCGAGCATGGCATGCCTCCGTTCTGGCGGTGCGCCGGCCGTCCGCGGTGCCTGGCACGCGGTTCGCGCCGGCTCCTAGTTCAATATGATTTGCGTCTTCAGATCCTGCGGCCGCTCGGCCAGGGTCTCGAAGGCGCGCTGGATGTCATCGAGCGGGAAGGTCGCGCGCGTGAACGCCTCGGTCCGGAAGCGGCCATGCGACAGAAGCGTCAGCGCATCGTGCATGTCTTCTCCCATGCCGGCGACGGAGCCCTTGAGACTGTTCTCCTCGAGGATGGTGCGCAGGATATCGACCGGCACGGTGTCGTGCGGTCCGGTGAGGCCGAAGAAAGCGACATGGCCGCCCTTGCGGATGAGCTCGAATGCGAGCGCGTAGAGTCGCGCGGAGCCGACGCTCTCGATCACCAGGTCCGCCCCGCGTCCACCAGTCCTTTCCAGGACCTCCGCCTTGAGCAGGGCAGGATCGGCGACGGCCGCATCCGCGCCGGCTTCAAGGGCTAGACGGCAACGGTCTTCCGACAGGTCGGCGACGATGATCGGCGCGGCGCCGCACAAGCGCATCATCTGAACATGCAGATTGCCGACCGGTCCTGCGCCGAGGATCACGACCGACTGGCCGAAGCTCGCGCGCGCCTTGCGCGCGGCGCGCACCACGCAGGACACCGGCTCCGTCAGGGCAAGCACCTGAACCGGCACATGGTCCGGCGCCGGTATGACGAGCCTGGCCGGTACGCAGACATATTCGGCGAACGCGCCGTCTCGCCCGATGCCCACCTGCGTCATCGACGGGCAGTTGAGGATCTCGTTGCGGCGGCACCAGTAGCACTGACCGCAGCCTATATTGACGTCCGCGACGCAGGTCGTGCCTGGCTTGATATGTTTCACACGCTCGCCCGTCGCGGCGACCGTCCCGGCAAACTCGTGGCCCGGCACCAACGGCAGCCGGTCAGCCGCATAGTGGCCGTTGAAGATATGGATGTCGGTGCCGCATATGCCGGTCCGCTGGACGCGGATCAGGGCATCATCGGGACCCACCTGCGGAACGGCGACCTCACGCAGGTCGAAACGATGCGGAGCGGTCAGGACGGCGGCGCGCATTGTTGCCATGGCTTGTCTCACTTCACGGTGCGAAGCTTGGAACGGTCGATGGTCAAGGCGATGGCGACGATCAGCACCAGGCCGAAGACCATCTGCTGCTGTGTCGCCGCGATGCCGAAATAGAGCATCGACGCTCGGATGACCGCCACGATCAGCGTGCCGATCGCGGTATTGAGCACACCGCCGACGCCGCCCGTCAACGGCGTTCCGCCGACAAGCACCGCGACGATGGCCGGCAGGAGGAAGCCATTGGCGATCGTCGGCGCGCCGCCCGACAGCTTGACGGAAAACAGCAGCCCTGCCACCGCGGCCAGCCCTCCGGATATGGCGAAGGCGAGGATCTTGTAGCGGGCGACGTTGAGACCGGACGCGGCCGCGGCCAGTTCGCCGGCGCCCACGGCCTTCAGCGCGCGGCCGAGGGTGGTGCGCCGCTCGATGATCAGGCAGATGGCCAGCAGGCCGAGCGCGATGAAGAGTTCGTGCGGCACGATGCCGGTTCGACCGATCATCCAGCCGAAGGTTTCGTTACGCTGGGTGGCGTCCATGTTCAGGGCGCGGTTGCCGGAAAGCCATTGCGCCACCGAGAAGCAGATGCCGCCGACGGCCAGCGTGGAGATGAAGGACGGGACGTACATGCGGGTGGTCAGGTAGCCAGAAAGCGTTCCCAGCGTGAACCCGGCAAGGATGCAGAGCGCCGCGACCCAGATTCCCAGCGGCGCCAGATACACCGAGGCGACGACGGTAATCATGTTCGCCATCGATTGCGCCGACAGGTCGATGCCGCCGATGTAGATCGCGAAAGTCAGTCCCAGCGCCATGATGAACAGCGGCACGATGTCGCCTGCAAGGCTGAGCAGATTGGCCGGCTTGAGGAAGCTCGGATCGGCAATGCCGACGATCGCGACCAGGACCAGGAGCGTGATCCAGGGCAGGTGCGGCTTGAGGCGTTGGATATCCATCGATGCCCCTCAGATCATGTAGTGCAGAAGGTCGTAGAGCGACGGCTTGGAGCCGGGCGCGCAGTCGAAACGCTTCTGGATCGCGCCGTCCTTGATGACGACAATGGTGTGGGAGAGGCCAATCGCCTCCTCCAGCGTGTCGGCGACCAGGACGACGCCGACACCGTCGTCGCACATCTCGCGGATCATGTCGTACACATCCTCCTTCGCGCCGATGTCCAGGCCGCGGGTCGGATGGTCGAGAAGCATGATGTCGGAGCCGCCCGAGCGCCATTTGGCGAGCACGACCTTCTGCTGGTTGCCGCCCGAGAGGTTGCCGCAGTCGGCATATTCGGAACTTGCCTTGATCGACAGCCTGCTGATCCATTTCCTGGCAAGATCGCGTTCGTCGCCGACATCGAGCCAGCCCATCCGCGCGTAGCGCGGCATCTGTGAGAGCGTCATGTTCTCGTAGACATTCATGCCGGCCACGATGCCTTCGATCTTGCGTTCGCGCGGCACATAGCCGACGCCGCGCTCCACCGCTCCCCGGGCGGTCAGCCTGGAGACGGTCTCGCCCTTGATCCTCAGGGCGCCCTTGATGGGCGTGCGCATGCCGTAGATCGTTCGCAGGATCGCCTCGCGGCCGGAGCCCTCGGTGCCGACCAGGCACAGGACCTCGCCGGCATGCAGCGTCAGCGAGATATCGTGCACCCGTCCCGGCAGGCTCACGCCCGAGAGCTCGACCAGCGGCTTCGTCGTGTCGTACGGTTTTTGGCGCTGTTCGCGGTAATATTCCTTGTCGACATGGCGGCCGACCATCTTGTGCTGGATCGTCTCCGGCGTCGCCGCGCCGCGCGAGACGACATCGACCACCTGGCCATCCTTCATCACGTAGATGCGGTCCGAGAGCTCCATCACCTCGTCCATGCGATGCGACACGAAGATGAAGGAAGCGCGCGTCGTCAGCTCCCGCACGAGCTTGAACAACAGCTTGACCTCTTCCTCCGCCAGCACCGAAGTCGGCTCGTCGAGCAGGACCACCAGATGGCCCTGCACCCGTTCCTCCAGCGTCAGCACCTTGGCCAGTTCCACGAGCTGGCGCTGCGCGAAGGAAAGGCTCGAGGTGGTCGTGCGCGGGTCGATATCGAGCTTCACCTTGGCGAGCTGCTTTCGCGCGGCCTTGGCCATCGCTCTCCAGCTGACCACGCCGAAGCGTGAGAACTGGTCTTCGTAGCCCAGGAAGATGTTTTCCATCACCGACAGGTTGGTGATCAGCGATTGCTCCTGGAACACCATGCCGATGCCTCTCTCCATGGCGTCGCGCGGGCCGCTGAACCGGACAGGCTTGCCATCGATGAGGATCTCGCCGCCGTCGGGCTGGTAGGCGCCGTAGATCACCTTCATGAGCGTGGATTTGCCGGCGCCATTCTCTCCCACCAGACCGACGATCTCGCCGCGGCTGATGGAGAAGTCGACGGACTTCAATGCCCTGACGCCCGGAAACTTCTTCTCGACGGCTCTCAATTCATACATGGCGCCCTCACTTGACGAACGCGACCGAACGCCGGTCCGTCGACAGGATAACCGCGATGATGACGAGCAGCCCGAGAACGGCGGCCTGCAGAAAGTCGGGCAGGCCGATGACCACCATGCCGTTGTTGATGACGGCGACGATGAGGACGCCGACGAGCGTGTTCCACACGCCGCCGATCCCGCCCCAGAGCGCCACGCCGCCAACCACCACAGAAGTGATCGACATGAACATGAAATTGGATCCGGTGACGGATTCAGCCTGGCCGATCTTCGCCACCTGCAGGATCGCGGCTATGGCGTAGAAGAAGCCGGCGAGCGAGAAGCCCGCCAATCGCACTTGCCGCACCCGCACGCCCGAGGCATGGGCGAGTTCCTCGCCGCCGCCGACCGCGTAGAAATGACGCCCGAGGCGGGTGTGCGCCTGGATGAACCAGGCGAGAACGAGGCACATGCCCGCGACATAGACCATCAGGGGGAAGCCCAGGATGCGCCAGGTGAGCAGGGCGCGAAACGTCGGATCGTCGAATTTGACGATGTTGCCGCCAGTCAGCAGGATCGCGGCGCCCGTGCCGACGAAGCCCAGCGCGAGGCTGGCCATGAAGGATGGTATCTTCAGCCTGACGTGAATGAGGCCGTTCACCAGGCCGATGGCGGCGCCCGCGACCAGAATGACAGGTATCGCGATCCAGCCGCCCGAAGCCAGCGTTCCGCCCAGCGCCAGCACCAGGAAACAGAACAGGACAGCCGTCAGGGAAATGACGCCCTCCATCGAGAGGTCGATGGATCCCATGACGATGATGAAAGTCACGCCGACAGCCACCATGAGAGCGGGCGCGGCCGCGATCGCGATGCGCGCGAAGTTGCGCTGCGACAGGAATGAGGGGTTGATCGCCGTGAACAGAATTACGAGCGCGAGAAGCACCAGGAAGGGCGCCCAGCGGATCGCGTTCTCCCGCGTGAGGATGCGTGGCAACTTCGGCCTCCCGTCCAAGCGTGCCGTGTAGGGGGAGCGGCCCGTTTCAGGGCCGCTCGATCGAGCTTCGCTTACTTGTACTTGATCTGCCCGTTGCTCGGGCCCCAGAAATCCTTCCAGTCGTAGGAAGGAACAGCGTCGAGATACTTGGCCTTGAAGTCCGCGGCGTCCTTTTTGGTGACGAGGATCGTCGGGCCGTAGAACTCACGGTGCTCCTTCGGCTCTTCCGAAGGTTTGAAGGCGCCGGTCGCGGCATAGTAGGCAAGCGCCGCCGTGATCCCGCCGCCCCAGTGCGGGTTGGTGAAGACGGTCGCCAGGAGCTTGCCGTCCATGACCAGCTTCACCGCTTCGGGATTTCCGTCATAGGCGACGATCGGCATGTTCTCGATGCCTTCGGCGCGCAGGGCCTCGATGACGCCGTAAGCGATATTGTCGTTGGCACAGTGAACGCCGGTGATCTTGTCGCCGAAGCGCGTCAGGAAGGACGCCATCAGTTCCGTGCCCTTGGTCGTGTCCCAGTCGGCGGGCTGGGCGTCGAGAAGCTCGATGTCGGGGAAATCCTTCAACGCGTTCTTCAAGCCGTTGAGACGTTCGATGGCCGGATTGTTGGCGGCAATGCCGCCCAAATGCACGACGCCACCCTTGCCACCCATGGCCTCGAACAGGATACGCGCCGTCTGCTCGGCCGGTTTTTCGTCCGACCAGGTCATGTGCGAGACGTAATTGTCACCGATGTCCCAAGGGTGCAGGTCGTCGGTCTTGTTCCAGATCGTGGAAATGTAGGCGCCGGCATCCCGCACAGCCTCAACCACGGGGCGGGCGTTCGGGCTGTCGTTGGCGTCGCAGGCGATCGCGCATTTGCCATTGGTCTTGGCGAGAAACGCCTTGATGTCGGCCAGCGACTTTTCGGAAGACCCCTCATTGATCAGCGAGACAAGGGAATCCTTCGACTTGCCGATGGCCTCGACGAAAGCCTCCCCGCCCGACACGATCGAGTTCCAGTAAGCCGAGGCGCGATCGCGGTAGGACCAGGCGATCGCCGGGTCGGTGATTGCCGCGCGCGCCGCGCCAGAGCCGAACGCGAAGGGCGCGGCCATGGCCCCCATGCCGGCAGCGGTGGCGAGAAGAAAATTACGCCGGCTGATTGTTTCGCGCTCGATGAAATCCTTGATGAAAGTCGACATGCTACCTCCCGTTTAGCGATGGCCCGCAAGGGCGGGCACCTATTGAGCAACCTCGAGAAGCCAGGCTGTCCGAACCGCTCTCTCGGTCGCTGAATGCACCATCTAGTTACTTTCTGAGCGTGCGAAAGTCAAGCGGCGCCGCAGCGCAGGGCCTGTTGACTTCTTGGGCAATTGAAATGACTTTCAGCGTATGATCGATCGTAGCCTGCGCGCTGGAACTGGAACCAAGGGAGCGGCCAAAGTGGACGCCACGTCCGAAAAATCAGGCAATGTCGCCAAGAAGAAGCGGCTTCGGGATGCCGAGGCGACCAAGCTTCGCATCCTGGAAGCGGCAAAGAGCGATTTCGCCAAGAATGGCCTGGGCGGCGCGCGCGTCGATGTCATCGCCGCGAAGGCCAAAGCCAACAAACGCATGATTTATCATTACTTCGGCAGCAAGGATAATCTGTTCCAGACCGTTATAGAAAATGCCTATCTCGACATTCGGACGGCCGAACAGACGCTCAATCTGGACGATTTGAAGCCCAAGGACGCTCTTGAACGCCTTGTCCGGT
>JAFKFE010000890.1 GCA_017308345.1 Alphaproteobacteria bacterium
GAGCGAACCCCTGCTCGCCGCCGTCGACATCGCCTGCAGGGTCGCGGAATCGAAGGAGGTCACCTCGGTCCTGCTCGAGGGCGAGACGGGCGTCGGCAAGGAGCTGTTCGCAAGGCTGATCCACATCGGCAGCCGCGCCTCGCAGAACAGCCCGTTCATCGCCGTGAACTGCGGCGCGATCACCAAGGAGCTGTTCGGCTCCGAATTGTTCGGCCACGTATCGGGCGCCTTCACCGGCGCGAGCCGCGACGGAAAGCCGGGCGTGTTCGAACTCGCCAATGGCGGCGTGCTCAGCCTCGACGAAATCGGCGAAATGCCGCTCGAGATCCAGCCCTTCCTGCTCCGGGTTCTGGAAGAGCGCGTGGTCCATCGCATCGGCGACAGCCGTGGCCGGCCCGTCGACGTGCGCCTGATTGCCTCGACCAATCGCGATCTGAAGCGCGAGGTTGAGGCAGGACGGTTCCGCCGCGACCTCTACTACCGCATCTCGACCGTCTCAATCCGCGTGCCGCCGTTGCGGGACCGCGGCAGCGACGTGCTTTTGCTTGCCGAGCACTTCAACCACAAGATCTCGGCGCGGATGGGATCGGCCCCGCTTGAACTCTCCAACCAGGCCATGGACGCGTTCGTGGCCTACCAGTGGCCGGGCAATGTGCGCGAGCTGAAGAACCTGATGGAGCGGCTGCATGTGCTGTCGCGCGGCGCGGTCATCGGCCTTGGCGACTTGCCCGAGGAAATGCTGGGCACCGGGGCGGCAAGCGCCGGCACGGACATTCTGATGGCGGCTCCGGTATCAGCAAGCATGACCGGCGCGCCGCCTTGCGCCATCGGCTCGCCTGTCCGCAGCATCGAGGATGCCGAGCGCCAGGTCATCAAGGACGCGCTGGCGGCGGAAGGCGGCAATCTGAGCCGCGCGGCGCTGCGCCTCGGTGTGTCGCGCCCAACGCTCTATCGCAAGCTCGATCAGTTCGGCATCCGGCGCGGCTTCATCTGAATTCGCCCCAACCTGACAAGATCAAAGGCCCCATGGCATGAAGCCATGGGGCCTTTGGTCCGCGGCGCGACGCACCGCGGCCGGTTGATTCCGGATCACTGACGCCCGAGCTTCTCGGCACCGCCGCCGAGCGCGGGCCCTTCGGTGGGATCCTCGTCCTCGGCAAGATCGCCGACCAGCGTTTCGGTGGTGAGGATGAGCTTGGCGACCGACGCGGCGTTGCTGAGAGCCGTGCAGGTGACGCGTACGGGGTCGATGATCCCGGCCTCGTACATGTTCTGGAATTCGCCCTTGTCGGCGTTGTAGCCATAGCCGCCATTGACGCTCGATATCTTCGCGACCACGGCATCGGCATCGGCGCCCGCATTGGTGACGATGCGCCACAGCGGACGCGAGAGCACCGACTTGACCAGCCGCACGCCCTCGGCGACGTCGCCATCGACCTTGGCAAGCACATCGTCGAGCACCGGGGCTATCTGCGCCAAAGCAACGCCGCCGCCGGCAACCACGCCCTCCTCCCACGCCGCGCGGACGGCGGAAAGCGAATCCTCGATGAGCTGGATGGTGCGTTTCTGCTCGACCGGCGTGACGCCGCCGGCATAGAGGACCGCCGTGCCGCCGGACAGCTTGGCCAGCCTTTCGCGCAGCTTGTCCTGCTCGACATTCGGCGGCGCGACCTCATACTGGCGCTGCACCTGGGCGCGACGCGCGGCGATTGCCTGCGGCTGGCCACCGCCGCGGATGACGGAGGTGTGGGTGGCGCTGGCTCGGACGCGCTCGGCCGAGCCGAGGTCCTCTTCCTGGATGTCCTCCAACCGTCCGCCAAGATCGCGCGCGATCACGCGGCCGCCGGTGAGGATCGCCAGGTCCTCCATCATCGCCTTGCGCCAGTGGCCGTATTCCGGCGGATGCACGACGAGGTACTTGCCAGGCCCGTTCTTGCCGAGCAGCGTGACCACGACATCCGGCGACATCTCCTCGGCAATGATCAGCAGCGGCCTGCCCTGCTTTTCGGCGATGGCCCGGGCGGCATCGAGCGCCTTCGGTTCCTTGATCTTGAGGTCGCTCATCAGGATCAACGGCCGCTCCAGCACCACCTCCATCTTCTCCTGGTCGGTGACCATGTGGTGGGAAAGATAGCCGCGATCGAAGGACATGCCCTCGACCACGTCCAGCGTCGTATCCCTCGTCACACTGAAGTCGGTGGTGATGACGCCGTCGGCGCCGACCCGCTCATAGGCTTCCGCGACCAGGGTGCCGAGCCTGGAGTCCGTAGCGGCGATGTTGGCGACGGCGGCCAGATTGCCGTTGGAACGGGCCGGCTTCGCCGACGCCTTCAGCGCCTCCACGACCCGCGCCACGGCAAGGTCGATGCCCTTGACCAGGTCGACGGATTTGGCGCCGCGCTCGTTGGCTTCCACCCCGTTCTGGACAAGAGCGTTGGCGAGCACGATGGCGGTCGTGGTGCCGTCGCCGGCGACCTCGTTCGTCTGCATCGACACTTCGCGCACGACCTGCGCGCCCATGTTCTCGAACCGATCATGCAGCTCGATGGAGGCTGCGATCGACACGCCGTCGCGGGTGACGATGGGCGTTCCGATCGGGCGATCGATCATGGCGTTCATGCCTCGCGGCCCGAGCGTCGGCTCGACGGCGGCGGCGAGCTGGTGGACGCCCCGCGCGAGCGCGCGGCGGGCATATGAGTTGTGGATCAGCAGTTTGGGCATGGCTCCTCCTTCGCCGTGGAACGGCGCTTGTTGCGGTCTCCTTGCGGAGACTGTTTTTCAGCTATGTGCCGGACGGCTCGCGCAGTCCCGGGGCGGCACCCGGTCCAGGATGAAGTCGACCAGCGTCGGTTCGCCGCCCACCACCTCCAGTTCCTTGTACCGCGTCGTCTTCAGTCCAAGGCACAGCTCGCCGTTGAACTCCAGGTTGATGCGCACGCTTCTGAGC
>JAFKFE010000891.1 GCA_017308345.1 Alphaproteobacteria bacterium
CAAGCGGGACCTGCAGAACCGGCTGGGCGAGATCATCAAGTCTGATCTCCCGATCCAGGAGACCAAGGCGGCCTACGACGAGCTCGAAACCGAGCTCAACAAGGGCATCGAAAAGATCAACGAGCAGCTGAAGACCGCTGCCGAGGAGATGCGCAACGCCGGCTTCTCGGACGAGGAGATCAAGAAGGCCGTCGATGGTAGCGCCCTGACCGAAGACATCGCAGGCCTGAAGGCCGCCTTCAAGAAGGGCGCCGAAGGTTCGATCAAGTCCTTCCAGAAGTTCCAGGCTTACCTTGCCGAGAAGGAGCAGAAGAACGTCGAGCGCCAGATCGCCGCGGTCAAGAAGCAGCTCGCTGATGCCCAGAACGAGCGCCAGGTCGACCTCCTGGAGAACCAGCTCTACGCACTCGACGGCAAGCTGGCCAAGCTGGAGCAGGACGCATTTGACGCTGATCCCGACAAGAAGGTCGGCGACAACGACGCTGACTTGGAACTGGCCAAGCGGCAGATCCGTGATGCCGCAAAGACCCGCAAGGACGATCTCGTCCAGTCGGTGATCGATAAGCGCGCCGAGCTCGCCAAGGCCGCCAATGAGACGTTCGACGACAATCTCAAGGACCAGCTGAAGCGCGTCCAGGACGAGATGAAGAACCTCGCCGGGTCGATCGATAACAACTCGACCGCGGACTACATCAAGACGGTCAAGGACAAGCTGGACGAGCTCAACAAGAAGGCTCAGGAGCTTGCCGGTCAGATCGCCGGCATCAGCGTCTCGCAGGACTACGGCTCGTTCGCCGTGGGCGGCCTGCCTTCCGCCAGCGCCACCGAGATCCAGCGCAAGATCATTGAGGCCGCGAACAAGGCCGGCATCCCGCCGCAGATCGCGCTCGCAATCGCCTCGTTCGAGAGCAACTTCAACCCACAGGCCAAGAACCCTGGTTCCAGCGCCGCCGGCATCTACCAGAACACCGATGCCAACTGGGCGAGCCACGGCCTGCAGCCGGGCGACCGCAGCAGCGTCGACATGCAGATCTGGGCCGGCATTCAGGACATGCTGCGGACCCAGAAGGAAATGGGCTCCACGCAGCTCTCCTTCCAGGACTATTACGGTGCGCACCTGCTCGGCCAGGCCGGCTACCAGAAGGCCGTCCAGAACCCGAACGCCAATGCTGTGGCCGTGCTCGGTTCCGACGTAGTCGCCGGCAACGGCGGCAACATCACGCAGACCGCCCAGCAGTTCCTGGACATGATCATGGCCAAGGCCAGCCAGCACCTGGCCAAGGTCAAGGACATGGTCCAGAAGCCGGTCGACGCAGCCGACGACGCTCTGGATACGCAG
Organism: Alphaproteobacteria bacterium; assembly: GCA_017308345.1. Taxonomy (GTDB): domain Bacteria; phylum Pseudomonadota; class Alphaproteobacteria; order Rhizobiales; family Rhizobiaceae; genus Mesorhizobium. The sequence goes on from JAFKFE010000891.1 coordinate 1,340, forward strand.
ACCAAGAACCTGACCGAGGGCGCGAGCGATGCCATGCGCTCGGCCACCGAGAAGATCCAGAAGAACCAGGTCAAGGTCGCCACCAAGCTGCTCGACAGCCAGGCCAAGGCGATCGAGGCCCAGATCAACACGATGATGGTGCAGTCCTCCAAGGCGCAGGACCCGCAGGCCATCCAGTCGATCATCGACCAGGTGAAGACGAAGTGGGCCGACATGACGGCGAAGGAGATCGACTCCTTCACCAAGGCCAACGAGGGCACGGATGGTTTCGACGAGCGGCTGGCCGCCCTGAAGGACCAGCTGGAGAGCGGCCTGGGCGGCAAGATCGTCACGCTGCTCGACCGTTACCAGCAGTCGATCGAGAACCTGGAGTTCAAGCCCCTGGAGGAGGCCCAGGCGAAGCTCGCGGCGATGCAGAACCCGCTCTACGCGAGCAAGTACACCGATGCCCAGGTCCAGGATGCCCAGCACGATGTGCAGCTCCAGCAGCAGGCCGCCCAGCAGGAGAAGCTGAACCAGCTTGAGCAGCTCCACGCCTACATCCTTCAGCAGGTAGCTGCGGCCGAGCAGACCTATGGCGCCAACAGCCAGATCGTTCAGGCGCTGAAGGAGCGTCAGTATTCGGTCGAGCAGAGCCTCACCGGCGTGCGCCGGCAGGCCACGGCTGACACTGAGGCAGCAGCCCAGGGCGAGATGACCCTGAAGGACGCCATCGAGGCGGCCAACCGCGCCTGGTTGCAACGCAACGGCCTGATGGACAGCAACGGCAAGATGATCGGGGTTGCTCAGCAAGTTGGCACCGCGTGGGGTCAGGTGCTCGACGGGCTCGCCAACTCGATGACGACGTTGTTCACCGACCTGGCTTCGGGCTCGATGAAGGCCGGTGATGCCTTCAAGAAGTTCGGCCTGTCCGTGGTCAACATGCTCATGCAGATGATAGCCAAGGCGCTCGTCTTCAACATGCTGCAGGGCCTCATGGGCGGAGGCGGTGGCTCGGGCGGCGGTGGCTTCCTTGGCCTTCTGTTCGGTGTTGGCGGCATGGCCACCGGTGGCATGATCCCCGGCATCAAGCGCTCGGCTCTCGGCGAGATGATCCCCGGTGGATCCGCACCGTTCCGCGACAGCCAGCTTCGCAAGGTGATGCCCGGTGAAATGATCCTGCGCGCCTCGGCGGTGAACCAAATCGGCCGTGACTCGCTGGAGCGGGTCAACGCTCTCGGCAACCGCCGGATCTCGGCCGGCATGCCGCAGTTGCCGGCGCCCCCGCCGGCTGATCAGCGCCCGGTCAATGTCTGGGCAGTGCTGCCGGAAGAGAGGCCGCAGCTCGGGCCGGACGACGTGGTGGCCTACATCGGCGACGACATCCGCCGGCGCGGCGTCACGCGCAAGCTCATCCAGTCGGTTGCCAGCGGGAAGATATGATGCAGACCTTCGACTTTCCTTTCCACCTCGTCGAGGACCAATATCCGCAGAGCTCGACGGTGATCCAGTTTGGTGGCGGCTACCAGTTCGCCACCAAGCCCAATGGACCGGACCAGATCACCTTCAAACTGACCTTCAAGGCCATGTGGTTCTACGAGCGTTCCCCCGGTGTCGTGGACCGCGATTACGAGGCTCACCGCCTCTATGAGCCATTCTACTACCCGCACGCCCGCCGCGGCCTGGTAGTCGTGCGCTTCGCCAAGCCCCTGCAGATCCCCAAGGGTGTCGAGGGCGGCAACGGCCAGCTCGAGCAAGTCAATCTGGAGTTCACCCTGCAGCCATGAGCCTGGAGCCCAACAAACCGCTGGAACTTATGCAGGACGCCCAGAAGCTGACGGCTGATGGATATGTGAACCTCTACGAGATCCAGCTGAAGACCGAACCGGTGATCCTCCGCTTGACCGACAGCGTCGGCCGGAAATGGAGGGGCCAGGACTGGGAAATGTTCGGCGTGCAGATCTCCGGCGAGAAGCGCTCGGCTGATGGCGAGGAGACACGTCCGCAGCTCCAGTTCATCAATCCGGAGGGCGTCTTCAGCACCCTGGTCCGTCAGCGCCTGCTCGATCGCGCCACGGTTATCCGCTACCGACTTCTGCGCGAGCACTATGAAGGTGACGTCCAGATCTATCAGCGGCGCATGTGGTGGCTCTCGCGCATCTCGAACGTGACGGCCGGTCAG
>JAFKFE010000892.1 GCA_017308345.1 Alphaproteobacteria bacterium
AGGTACGCCGTTGGTTTGGACTGTCAAGCGGCGCCTCCGATGAGCGCTGGCAAGCCTGACAGGACAGCCCCCTCTGCCCTTTCTCCCATGAGGGACGCGATCAGCCGTCCCCGCCGCCTTCGCCAGCCCACCGCCACCAACAAAAAAGGGCCGGCACCAGCCAGTCCTTCTCGTCTATCACCAATATATCAGGCGTATCCAGTCTTCAGCCAAAACCGCAGAAACCGCCAAATATCGTTACGCAGCAGCCGCCTACCGCTCGTCCTTCAGCCGCCGGCACAGCTCATCGAGCTGATCGAGCGAACGATAGCTGACCTTCAGCGCGCCGCCCTTGCCCTTGTGCTGGATGCTCACGATCATGCCGAGCGTGTCGGTCATCAGCTTCTCGAGCGCCAGCGTGTCGGGGTCCTTGTCCGACGCGCCTGCGGTGGCCTTGGTCCTGGTCGGCGTCGGGCCGGCGGGCATCTGCGCCAGCGCTTCCGCCTGGCGCACCGAGAGCCCTTCCTTGACGATGCGCTTGGCCAAGCCGGCCGGGTCCTCGGCGGTAACCAGCGTGCGGGCATGGCCGGCCGACAGATCGCCGTCGACCAGCATCGAATGGATGACGGGTGGCAGCTTCAACAGCCGAAGCGTGTTGGCGACATGGCTGCGGCTCTTGCCGATCACCTGGCCGAGATCGGCCTGCGTGTAGCCGTGCTCGTCGATCAGCTGCTGGTAACCTTGCGCCTCCTCGACCGGATTGAGGTCGGCGCGCTGCACGTTCTCGATGATCGCCAGCTCCAGCGCGGTGCGGTCGTTGACGTCGCGCACGATGAGCGGGATCTCGGTCAGGCCGGCGCGCTGCGCCGCCCGCCAGCGCCGCTCGCCGGCGATGATCTCGTAGCGGCCGGGCTGCGAGGGCGAGGGCCGCGCCACCACCGGCTGCACGACGCCGTGTTCGCGGATCGACTGGGCGAGGTCGGTCAGCTCGGCATCGCCGAAATGCCGGCGCGGGTTCTTCGGGTTCGGGCTGACGAATTCGATCGGCACCTTGCCGTCGGCGGCGACCGTCGCGCTCTGCTTCTCCGGCGCCGCCGGACGGTCGATTTCGCCGATCAGCGCCGCGAGGCCGCGGCCCAGTCTTTTTCTCGATTGGTCTTCGCTCATTATAATGTCCAGATCGTTTCGGAATCGAATCGGTTAATTAACCAAGCTGTCGCAATGGATACGGCTCAGGCGGCGCGCAGCTTGCGCTCGCGGCGGATCACCTCGGAAGCGAGCTGCAGATAGGCCTGGCTGCCCGAGCACTTCAGGTCGTAGAGGATTGCCGGTTTGCCGTAGGACGGCGCCTCGGACACGCGCACATTGCGCGGAATGATCGTCTCATAGACCTTGTCGCCCATATGCGTGCGCACATCCTGCACCACCTGGTTGGCGAGGTTGTTGCGCCCGTCATACATGGTGAGCACGATGCCCTGGATGGTGAGGTCGGGATTGATCGTGCGCCGCACCTGCTCGACCGTCTCGAGCAACTGGCTGAGACCTTCCAGCGCGAAGAACTCGCATTGCAGCGGCACGAGAACGGAATCGGCCGCCGCCATTGAATTCAAAGTCAAAAGATTGAGCGAAGGCGGGCAGTCTATCAGCACATAGCCGAACGGCGCCGAACGCTCGGCCGCGGCGCGCAGCGCGTTGCGCAGCCTGAGCACACGGTCGGGCGCCGAGGCAATCTCCATCTCGATGCCGAGCAGGTCGAGCGTCGACGGCACGATGGACAGGCCCGGCACCGCCGTCGGCACCGCGGCCGCTTCCAGATCGAGTTCGCCGGTCAGCACGTCATAGGAAGAAACCGTGCGGTCCTTGCGGTCGATGCCCAGCCCGGTGCTGGCATTGCCTTGCGGATCGAGGTCCACGATCAGCACGCGCTCGCCGATGGCTGCCAGGGCCGTCGCCAGGTTGATGGCTGTCGTCGTCTTGCCGACGCCGCCTTTCTGATTGGCGACGGTAATGATACGCGGTCCAGTTTTCATGGGTCTATGCCAGTAGTTCATTGCGGTTTCGCCGGGCGCAATTCGGTGATTTCGAGGATGACGCCTTGGGCGTCGGTCATGCTCGAATGTTCTACCAGATCGAAGGCCCAGCGGTGAGCGCTTTCTTCCACTTCGGCGCGGTAATCCCGGCCTTTGTGGAACAGCGCCCGCGCGCCCTTGGTCAGCCACGGCGCCGACAGATCGAGCAGGTCCGGCAGCGCCGCCAAGGCCCTGGCCGTGACGATTTCCGGCGCGGAAACAAGCGGATAGCTGTCGTCGATGCGCCTGGCTAGGACACGCGCGGGCAGGTCGAACTGCCCGATGACGGATTGCAGGAACGATGCCTTCTTGCGGTTGCTTTCGACCAGATCGATCGACGCGCCGGGACGCTCTTTCAGCAGGAAGCCCAACACCAATCCGGGAAAGCCGCCGCCCGAGCCGAGATCGACCCAACGTGTCGCCGCGGGAGCGATTCGGGCGAGTTGAGCGCTATCCAGGATATGGCGCCGCCAGACATCGTCCAGCGTCGACGGCGCGGCGAGATTGATGCTGCGATTCCATTTCAGGAACAGCTGCTCGAAGGCCAGCAGCCGCTCGAATGTTTCACGTGAAACCGGACCCGCCGCCTTCTGCAGATCTTCCCAGGCGCTCACCCCACCACTCACGCCACGTCCCTTCGCGCGGCAAGCTCGGCATTGCGGACATGCGCGACGATGATGGCCAGCGCCGCGGGCGTCATGCCTTCCATGCGCTGAGCGTCCGCGATCGAACGCGGCTGGCGCGCCTTCATCTTCTGCTTCAACTCGTTCGAAAGTCCCGGCACATCGGAGAAGTCGATAGAATCAGGAATGAGCCGCGATTCCTCATGCCTGATCTGCGCGGCGTCTGCCTGCTGCCGATCGAGATAGACATAATATTTCGCTTCCGTTTCAAGC
>JAFKFE010000893.1:0-2940 GCA_017308345.1 Alphaproteobacteria bacterium
CGGAGCCGCGACCGGCACAAGCCGCTCGACGGTCAGCCGGTCGGCTTCGCGCCCGGGAAAGGATCCGTTGCCGAAGCGTATGTCGAGCGTCGACCCCGGCTGATCGTAGTCGGTCGGTCGATGGATGGTCGCCAGATCGAGCTGGATCTGCGGCAGCGCCTTTGCCAGGTCGGGCAAGGCCGGGATGAGCACCAGAAGGGCAAACGAGATCGGGGCCCGTATCGAGACCGTCTGCTGCGCGCGCGGTTCGAACAGCTCGTTCGTGCTGTTGCCGATGGTCGCGAATGCCGACTGGATGTGGGGAAGATAAGCCGCGCCTTCCGGCGACAGCGCCACGCCACGCGCCAGGCGCGCGAATAGTCGCGTCCTGAGCCGCTCTTCCAGGAAGCGGATGTGCTGGCTGACGGCGGCCTGCGTCAGGCCGAGTTCGGCGGCCGCGGCGGTGAAATTCGACAGGCGGGCGGCGGCCTCGAAACTGCGCAGCCAGTCGAGAGGCGGCATAGTGTCGAACGCTTTTCCAGTCATCATAAATTCAGTGCCATTACCCAAAAAACGATAATTTGAATTATGCCTTCGGTGAAGTCAGGATGCAATCCGTGCTCGCAGTGGCGGGTCGTGATGGGAGCTTCCGGAACATGCTGACAAGAGCAACGCCAGGCGACGAGGGACGAACGATCGAGCTTGGCTGGAAGGATGGAGCGCGCAGCCGTTTCCACGCCATGTGGCTGCGCGACAATGCGCTGGACGACAAGACGCGCGCCGCCGGCAACGGCCAACGGCTGATCACCATCCTCGATATTCCGGCGCAAACGCGGATCGGCGCCGCCGCGATCAAGGGAGAGACGCTGGAGGTCAGGTTCGTGCCCGAGGACAAGGTCGTCAGCTTCCCGGCCCAATGGCTGAGGGCCAACGCCTATGATCGCGGCGAAACCCGCCAGCCCGGCTGGACGGGCGATGTCATTCAACGCTGGACCAAGGCGACGATGCAGAATTCGGTGCCGCGCGCCAGCTACGCGGCGGCCTTGCATGACCGCGGCGTGCTGCGCGAATGGCTTTCGGCCGTGCGGACATATGGTTTCGCCGTGATGGACGGCCTGCCCACGGAATCCGGCGCGCTGTGCAAGGTGGCCGATCTCTTCGGCTATATCCGGGAGACCAATTACGGACGCTGGTTCGAGGTGCGCGCCGAGGTCAATCCCAACAATCTCGCCTACACCAATCTCGGCCTGCAGGCGCATACCGACAATCCCTACCGCGATCCGGTGCCGACGCTGCAGATCCTCGCCTGCATCGAGAACACGGTCGAAGGCGGAGAATCCAGCGTCGTCGACGGGTTCGCGGTGGCGGCGGCGCTTCAGGCCGAAAACCCGGAAGGCTTCCGGCTGCTGTCATCCTATCCGGCACGCTTCGAATATGCCGGCTCGTCGGGCGTCCGGCTCCAGTCGAAGCGGCCGATGATCGAGATCGGGCCCGATGGCGAGCTGATCTGCATCCGCTTCAACAACCGCTCACTGGCGCCGGTCGTCGACGTGCCGTTCGCCGAGATGGACAGATACTACGCCGCCTATCGTCGGTTCGCCCAACTGATCGAGGATCCTGCCTTCGAGGTGACCTTCAAGCTCGAGGCAGGGCAATCCTTCATCGTCGACAACACGCGCGTCATGCATGCGCGCAAGGCCTTCTCCGGCAGCGGCAAGCGCTGGCTGCAGGGTTGCTACGCCGACAAGGACGGCCTGCTTTCGACGCTTGCGGCCATCGAGCACGATTTCAAGGAGGCGGCCGAATGAAACCGGACGAATTGAACACAGGCAACATCGTCGAGTTCATCGCCGATATCTTCGAGCGCCGCGGCGCCGAATCCTATCTCGGCGAACCGGTCACCATGTCGCAGCATATGCTGCAGGGCGCCTGGCTCGCCGAGCAGGACGGCGCGCCGGAGGAACTGGTGGCGGCGGCGCTGCTGCACGACATCGGCCACTACACAAGCGAGTTCGGCACCTATTCGCCCGACGACGTCGAGGACAAGCACCATGACGAGGCGGGCGGCGAGGTGCTGGCGCCATTCTTTCCACCCGTCATCGTCGAGTGCGTCAGGCTGCATGTCTCGGCCAAGCGTTATCTCTGCGCCACCGATCCGACCTATTTCGGCAAGTTGTCGCCGGCCTCGGTGCATACGCTGTCGCTGCAAGGCGGGCCGATGAGTGCGGAGGAGGTGGCTGAGTTCCGCAGCAATCCCTTCCACGACGAAGCGGTGCGCGTGCGCATCTGGGACGAGGGCGGCAAGGTCGCCGACATGAAGACGCGCGCCTTTCGCGACTATGTACCGTTGCTTGAGCGCGTGGTGAAGAAGTTCGCGGCAGGGAAGGCGGCTTAGCCGGCGGCAGAGCCCGTGGGGAGAAAGCCGATGTGTTTCTGCTTCGACGGCGCAGGCGCGCTGATGGCATATCAGCCGGACGGATGCGCCGAGCGCCAGCCTGCGACGAGCGTCGGCCTCTTGGGCCGGGCCTTGCCGACCGGTGAGCAAGGGCGCGGTACAGGCCGCGCCCTTGCTGGTTTTGTGGCACTAGTAAAGGCTAGCTCTTGTGGTGCACTTGCTGCAGCCCATAGACCGGAGTAGCCAACCCAACTTGCCTGGCCTTGAGCTGCAGCGACAGATATTGCGAGTAGTGGCGCGACTGGTGCAGGTTGCCGCCGTGGAACCACAGCGCCTCCTGCTGCGTCGGCTTCCACATGTTGCGCTGCTCGCCCTCCCAGGGGCCGGGATCCTTGGTTGTGTTGGAGCCGAGGCCCCAGACCTTGCCGACCTTGTCGGCCACCTCCTGCGAGATGAGGTCCGCGGCCCAGCCGTTCATCGAACCGTAGCCGGTGGCATAGATCACCAGGTCGGCCGGCAATTCGGTGCCGTCGACGAATTTGACGCCGGTTTCGGTGAGTTCCTGC
>JAFKFE010000893.1:3025-3475 GCA_017308345.1 Alphaproteobacteria bacterium
CTCGCCATTCAGGATCAGCTCGCAGGCGCCGACATCGATATAATAGCCGGAGCCTCGGCGCAGATACTTCATGAACAGGCCAGAGCCGTCGTCGCCCCAGTCGAGCATGAAGCCGGCCTTTTCCAGGTCGCCGTAGAACTTGGCGTCGCGCTCCTTCATCTGCTGGTAAAGCGGGATCTGGAATTCGTGCAGGATGCGGTAGGGGAGCGACGCGAAGATCATGTCGGCCTTGCGCGTCGTCATGCCGTTCTCGACCGCCTGCTCCGAATAAAGCGCGCCGAGCCCGATATCCATCAGCGTGTCGGACTTGACGATGTGGGTCGAGGAGCGCTGCACCATGGTCACGTCGGCGCCGCCTTCCCACAACGCCGCGCAGATGTCGTGCGCCGAGTTGTTCGAGCCGATGACCACCACCTTCTTGCCGCGGCATTTGTCCGGGCCGGGATGGGT
>JAFKFE010000893.1:3508-4986 GCA_017308345.1 Alphaproteobacteria bacterium
TTTCGGCCAGTTCGCCTTGCCGGACATGCCGGTCGCCAGCACCAGCTGCTTGGGCTTGAGCACGATCTCCTTGCCGTCGCGTTCGACGACGACGGTCCATTCCTTGGTCTTCTCGTCGTATTTGGCGGATTTCGCGGTGGTGGAGGACCAGTAATTGAGCTCCATCACCTTGGTGTACATTTCCAGCCAGTCGCCAATCTTGTCCTTCGGCGCGAAGACCGGCCAGTTCTTCGGGAAGTCGATATAGGGCAGGTGATCGTACCAGACCGGGTCGTGCAGGCAGAGCGACTTGTAGCGCTTGCGCCAGGAATCGCCCGGGCGCTCGTTCTTCTCGATGATGATGGTCGGCACGCCGAGCTGCTTCAGCCGGGCGCCCAGCGCGATACCGCCCTGGCCGCCACCGATGATGACGACATAGGGCTGCCGCGAGTGACCGAGCTCGGCGATCTCGTCGTCGCGCTCCTCGCGCCACGTCTTCCGGTCCTTGCCATGGCCATGCTTGGCGCCAAGCGGGCGGGTGAAGCCGGCTTTCTCCTCATAGCCTTTCAGCTCCGCCATCGTGGTCAGCAGCGTCCAGATCAGGTCACCCTTGAACCGCACGAGGCCAAAGCCACGCGCCACGCTTGTCTCGAAGGTGATCCAGGCGGTGATGATGCCGCCAGCCTCGGTCGCTTCCTCGCCCTCGGCCACCTTCCAGTCGCTTGGTTTGGTGTTCGCCAGTGTCGCCTTCAGCATGTCGCGGATCTGGTCATGGCCTTCCATCGTCTTCAGATTCCACGTGAACGTGACGAGGTCGCGCCAATAGCAGTCCGCCTGGAAGCAGTTGACGGCGGCATCGATATCGCCGGTTTCCAAGGCCTTGCCGAACTTATCAAGCAGCGCCTGCGCCTTGGTGGTGGGTGTTCTCTCGAGCATTTGTTCTCCTCCGTCTGCTAGAGTGCGCCATGAGCAGCAAGCGGCGTGCCAACCGTGGCGATCGTCAGGGGTTGCAATGAAATCAATCTGTTGGGACGCTCTTCCGTCGTCTTGCCTGTTGCGTTCCTGTTGCAGGCGCTACGGCGCGCCACAGTCCTGAAATATCAGTTCGGCGCCTCCAGCCGCAGGCGCTTCATTCGGCGATGCACCGTGGTGCGGTCGACGCCGAGACGCCGCGCGGCCTCGGAAATGTTCCAGCCGGTTGCCGCCAGCACGGCCAGCAGGGCCGCGCGCTCTTCCTCGGGCGAGGGGGCGCGAAGCGCCACCAGACTGGCGGACGGAACCGAGGCCGCCACGGGAGGCGTGGCGAAATCGGGCAGGTCGGCGGGCTTGATCGTTTCATCGTCGCAAAGCGCCACCGCCAGATCCACGGCGTTGACGAGTTCGCGGATGTTGCCGGGCCAGCCATGGCGGATCAGCGCCAGCCGCGCCGCCGGCGACAGCCTTGCCGGCCGGCCGGCAAGGCGCGCGCGCTCGCCGACCAGCCGGTCCAGCAGCCATTC
>JAFKFE010000894.1 GCA_017308345.1 Alphaproteobacteria bacterium
AGCGTGCCACGCTGATACATGGTCATCAGCAGCAGCCATTGCGGATCCATGTAGAAGAAGGGCGTCGAGGCCAGAATGCGGCGATAGACCCTGCCGTCGCGAAACGCATTCACCTTGCCGGCGGAGATCCAATAGCGCTGGCTGAGCATGCAGCCCTTCGGAAAGCCGCTAGTGCCCGAGGTGAACTGGATGTTCAGGAGATCGTCATGGCCGACGGGCTCGGGCGCCGCGAAGTCCTCGGCCGGTTCGGCCAGTGCCTGCCAGTCGCGCGCGCCGTCCGGCGCGTCGCCGCCGACGATGATCATCCGCTGCGGAGGCACCGACACTAGCCCTTCGGCATGAGCCTGATCGAGCGCCGCGCGGGCGGAGGCATCGGTGACGACCCATTCGGCCTCGGCCACCTGCATGACATGCGCGATCTCGCGCGGCGTGTAGCCGGGATTGATGGGCAGCATCACCGCGCCGATCCTGCCCAGCGCCAGCCATGTCAGAGGAAAGGCGGCGATGTTGGGCAGCATCACCCCGACATGGGTGCCTTTGCGGATACCGATCGCCAGAAGGCCCGCCGCAAGCCCGTTCACGGTCCGCCGCATGGCGGCATAGGTGATGGTTTCGCCGCTCTCGAAGAAATTCCACAACAGCCCGTCGCCGGCCTCGTCGGCGGCGGCATCGATGAGCGCGCCGATATTGTCCGGCAGCGGTTCGGACTCGATGAGACGACGGCGTTCGTCATACCCGACGACCGGTTGCGCCAGGACTACGTCCTTCCACATTTCCACCTCCGGATGCAGCAGATCAGGGCTCGGTCCCGACAAACCGCGCCGTCGCGAGGACGACGCGGCCCCGACAGTCAGTGGGCGAACCACATCGCCTTGAGGTCGGTATATTTGTCCATCGCGTGCAGGGACTTGTCGCGACCGAAGCCGGACTGCTTGAAGCCGCCGAAGGGAGCCGCCATCGAGCCGCGATCAAAGCAGTTGACCCACACCACGCCCGCCTTGATCGCCTTGGCGGCACGGTGCGCGTTCTTGACCGAGCCCGTCCAGACCGCGCCGGCAAGGCCGTAGATCGTGTCGTTCGCCACGTCCATCGCCTCATCGAAGCCCTTCACCGTGATGGCCGACAGGACCGGGCCGAAAATCTCTTCCCGCGCGATCGTCATGTCGTTGCGCACGCGATCGAAAATCGTCGGCTCGATATAGAAGCCGCCGGTCTCGACACGGACCCGGCTACCGCCGATCAGCGTTGTCGCCCCTTCCGCGCGGCCGGCATCGATATAACCAAGAACCCGGTCCATCTGCTCCTCGGTGACCAGCGAGCCCATGCGGGTGGTCGAGTCCAGGGGATCGCCCGGCGTGAAGGACTTCGCGTGCGCCGCGATCTTCTCGAACAGCGCGTCGCGAACCTTCTCGTCGACGATCAGGCGGCTGCCGGCGTTGCAGACCTGCCCGCTGTTGGCGAAAATGCCGGCGGCGACGCCGGCCGCGGCCGCGTCCAGATCATCGCAATCGGCAAGCACGACCTGAGGCGACTTGCCGCCCAGTTCGAGGCCGATGCGCTTGATGTTCGATTGACCCGAATACTGCATGAAATATTTGCCGACCTCGGTCGAGCCGGTGAAGCCGACGCAATCGACGTCCATATGCAGGCCGAGCGCCTTGCCGGCGATGTGGCCGAGGCCGGGCACGACATTCAACACGCCGGGTGGAAGCCCCGCCTCGATCGCCAATTCGCCGAACTTCAACGCTGTGAAAGGCGACTGCTCGGCCGGCTTCAGGACCACCGAATTGCCCGTGGCCAGCGCCGGCCCGAGCTTCCAGGCCGCCATCGACATCGGATAGTTCCAGGGCACGACGGCGGCGACGACACCCAGGGGCTCGCGCACGACCAGCGTCGTCATCTCATGGGCGGTCGCCGCCACCTCGCCATAGACCTTGTCGATGGCCTCGGCATACCAGGCGATGCAGTTCGCGGCGCTGACCACATCGCCGTTGAACGCATTGGCTATCGGCTTGCCGACGTTGAGCGTCTCCAGCAGCGCCAACTCCTCGCGGTTGGCCACGATCAGCTCGGCGAATCGCAGCATTATCCTGCGCCGGTCGGCCGGCGCCATGCGCGACCAGACACCCGCGTTGAAGGCCTTGCGCGCCGAACGGACCGCCTTGTCGACATCGGCCTCGTTGCACGAGGCCACCTGTGTCAGCAGCCGCCCATCGCCGGGATAGATGCAGGCAAAGGTCTCGTTCGAAACGCTGTCGACATATTGGCCGTCGATGAAGGGGCGATTCGGCAGCCGTACCGATTTTGCACGCGCGTGCCAGTCGATCGTTTGCAGCATGTCAGTCCAATCCTGTTGTTGAGATTTGTGCTCGGCCGGCTTCGGGCGCCCGTCCCTAGCGGCTAAGACCATGCGCCGCGCCCACCTCTGAAATCGCCTGCCGCATGATGGCGACGATGTCGTCGATCTGTTCGCGGCTGATGACGAGCGGCGGCGAGATGACACACAGGTCTCCCAGCGGCCGGACGATCAGGCCGAGATCGAAGCAGCGCTGGTCGATCTCCCGGGTGAAGGCCTTGTCTTCGTCCAGCGGGTCGATCCGGTTGACGTCCAGCAGACATTGGACACACCCCACCAGTCCGACGGAGCGGACATCGGCCACGCCCGGCAGATCGGACAGGGAACGCAAGCGCTCGGCGAAATGGTCCGCCTGGGCGCGCGCATGCTCGACCACGCCGTCACGCTCCATCAGCGCGATGTTGGCCAGCGCCGCCGCGCAGGCCACCGGCTTGTTGGTGTAGGTATAGCCGTTGGTGAACCAACTGCCTTTGGCGTTATCGCCGGAAACCCGCGCCAGCACCTAGTCGGAGATCGCAAGCCCGCCCAGCGGCACATAGCCCGACGTAACCCCCTTGGCGAAGGTGATGATGTCGGGAACCAC
>JAFKFE010000895.1 GCA_017308345.1 Alphaproteobacteria bacterium
GCCGCCCCATTCGACCAGCCGGCCATGGCGCAGCACCATGATCTCGTCCGACACCTGGGCGACGACGGCAAGGTCGTGGGTGATATAAAGGGCCGCGACATGCGTGTCGCGGATGGCGTCCTTGATTGCCGCCAGCACGTCGATCTGCGTCGTCACGTCGAGCGCCGTGGTCGGCTCGTCGAAGACGATGAGGTCGGGCTCCGAGCACAGCGCCATCGCCGTCATCACGCGCTGCAGCTGGCCGCCGGAGACTTGGTGCGGATAGCGCTCGCCGATCGTTTCGGGATTGGGCAGGCTGAGTTTCTTGAACAGCGCGACGGCGCGCTTCTCCGCCTCGGCGCGCGTCGCGGTGCCGTGAAGCAGGGCCGCTTCGACCACCTGGTCGATCAGCTTGTGCGCCGGGTTGAAGGCGGCCGCCGCCGACTGCGCGACGTAGCAGACCTCGCGGCCGCGCAGCGCCCGTATGCCCTTTGCACCGGCTTTCAGGATATCGCGGCCATTGAGGATCACCTCGCCGCCGGTGATGCGCACGCCGCCGCGGCCATAGGCCATGGATGACAGGCCGATGGTCGACTTGCCGGCGCCGGATTCGCCGATCAGGCCGAGAACCCTGCCTTTTTCCAGCGTCAGCGAAACGTCGTGCACCAGCGTGATGGTCTTGGGCGCCTCGCCCGGCGGATAGACGGTCGCCTCGATGCGCAGATTGCGAATGTCGAGGAGCCGGCCTGATTTCGCCTGGTTTTCAGCCATCAGCCGCGTCCTCCCTTCAGGCTCGTCGTGCGGTTGAGCACCCAGTCGGCGACCAGATTGACGGAGATCGCCAGCACCGCGATCGCGGCGGCCGGGATCAACGCCGCCGGAATGCCGAACACGATGCCGTCCTTGTTTTCCTTGACCATGCCGCCCCAGTCCGAATCCGGCGGCTGCACGCCGAGGCCCAGGAACGACAGCGCCGACAGGAAGAGCACCGCGAAGATGAAGCGCACGCCAAGTTCCGCCACCAGCGGCGACAAGGCATTGGGCAGGATCTCGCGGAAGATGATCCAGGCCTTGCCCTCGCCGCGCAGCTTCGCCGCCTCGACGAAGTCCATCACGTTGATGTCGACGGCGACTGCGCGCGACAGGCGATAGACGCGGGTGGAATCGAGGATGCCCATGACCAGGATCAGCGTCAGCGTGTTCGTCGGCAGCACCGACAGCACGACGAGGCCGAAGATCAGCGTCGGGATCGACATCAGAAGGTCGACGAAGCGCGACAAAAGCGTGTCGAACCAGCCGCCGAACACAGCCGCCGTGAAGCCAAGGATCGAGCCCAGCGAGAAGGACAGCGCCGTCGCCGCCACCGCGATCTCCATGGTGATGCGGGCGCCATAGATCATGCGCGAGATGAGATCGCGGCCGAGATTGTCGGTGCCCAGCCAATGGGCGGCCGACATCGGCTCCCACACGTCGCCGACGATCTCGCCATTGCCATGCGGCGCGACCCAGGGCGCGAAGATGGCGCAGAACGCGAAGAAGCCGGTCAGGATGAGCCCGACCCAGGCGGTGAACGGGATTTGTCGTAGCGCCATTCGCCTCAGTTCCCCCTCTGGTCGTCTTGCATCCGGCCCGCCATTTCGGATGCCCCCGTCATTTCGGATGCCTCAGCCGCGGATTGGCCACGATGGCGGCGATGTCGGCGACGATGTTGAGCGTGATGTAGACTGCGGCGAAGATCAGGCCGACCGCCTGCACCACCGGCACGTCGCGCTTGGCGACATGGTCGACCAGATACTGCCCCATGCCCGGATAGACGAAGATGACCTCCACCACCACGACGCCGACGATGAGGTAGGCGAGGTTGAGCATGACCACGTTGACGACCGGCGCGATCGCGTTGGGGAAAGCGTGCTTGCGGATGATGTCGAAGGGTCCCAGTCCCTTGAGTTCCGCGGTCTCGATATAGGCGGACTGCATGACGTTGAGGATCGCCGCCCGCGTCATGCGCATCATGTGGGCAAGCACCACGAGCGTGAGCGCGGTGGCCGGCAGCACCACGGCCTGCAGCCTTTCGAGGAACGGCGTGGAATCATCCACGGTCGAGATGCTGGGAAAGATCTGCCAATGCACGGCAAACACGAAGATCAGCACATAGCCGATGAAGAATTCCGGGAAGGATGTCGAGGCCAGCGCCAGGCCGGAGATCAGCTTGTCGACGAAGCCGTCGCGGTAGCGCACGGCAATCAGGCCGAGAATGATCGCCAGCGGCACCGCCACGATTGCCGCGCAGGCCGCCAGGAAAAGCGTGTTCTTCAGCCGGGTGCTGATCGAACTTGCAATGTCGAGCCCGCTGGACTGCGCCGTGCCGAAGTCGCCGTGCAGGATGCCCCAGAGCCAGTGCACGTAGCGCAGCCAGGCCGGATCGTTGAGCCCGAGTTGCTCGCGCAAATTCGCCAGCGCCTCGGGCGTCGCCGACTGGCCGAGGATCGCCTGGGCGACGTCGCCCGGCAGGATCTGCGTGCCGGCGAAGATCAGCACCGAAACGGCCAGAAGTAGAACCAGGCCCAGCAAGATGCGCTGAGCGACCAATCTCAGGATCGGAGACGACATCGGCTACCCGCAATGGTGAGGAAGGGATGACACCCGCCTTTCGGGCGGGCCATGAAAGCCGGGAAGGGCCGGCTCGCGCCGGCCCTTCCTTTGTCCTTCGTCAAGCCTGCAGCCAGCACTCGATCAGGGCATGGCCGTTGCTGAGTTCCTGCGCCGGATTGTCGACCCAGCCTTCGACGCCCTTGCCGGTCGCGTCGACGAACTGGTTGAAGAACGGCACGATCAGGCCGCCTTCGTCGCGCATGATCTCGCCCATGTCGCGATAGATCTTCTTGCGCTTGGCTGCGTCGAGCTCGCC
This sequence comes from Alphaproteobacteria bacterium, assembly GCA_017308345.1. Classification (GTDB taxonomy): domain Bacteria; phylum Pseudomonadota; class Alphaproteobacteria; order Rhizobiales; family Rhizobiaceae; genus Mesorhizobium. The sequence continues at coordinate 2,888 of JAFKFE010000895.1, forward strand.
GCGCGCCGCCAGCACCATCTTGTCGAAGTCCGGGCGTTTGAAGCGCGTGTCG
>JAFKFE010000896.1 GCA_017308345.1 Alphaproteobacteria bacterium
GGTATCATTCCAATTCGTTTGCAAGATGTCAAACGGAGCAGGATAGTCGCCACACCCATTGGATATGCGGTCGCGAAATCGGCCGCGGACCAATCGAAGAGTCCTCACTCGTACCCGCTGCCTGAAAACGGTGGCGGGTTCTTTTTCGCTGGATTGATGATGCGGAACCGGATGGTGCTTGGCATTCTGAGCCTCTGCCTCGGTGTGCTGGTATTCTCATTGCAGGATCCGCTGGTGAAGGCGGTGTCCGGCGGTTATCCGGTGACCGAGGTGATGGCGATCCGCGCCATCGTCGCGCTGCCGATCCTGATCGCTGTCGTCCAGGCCGATGTCGGCCTGAAGGCGGTGCTCTCGAAGCGCTTCGGCATGCTGACGGTGCGCGCCTTCATCCAGTTCTCCTCCTACACGGTCTATTATCTGGCCATCGCCGCCTTGCCGCTGGCCGACGCGGTGGCGCTCTATTTCATGGCGCCGCTGTTCATCATGGCGATGGCCGGCCCCTATCTCGGCGAGCACGTCTCGTGGAAAACGCTGGCGACGGTGCTGATCGGCCTGGTCGGGGTCCTTGTGATGGTGCGTCCGGGCGCCGGAGTGTTCGACTGGGCGGCGCTGCTGTCGCTGGGCTCGGCCTTCCTGTACGGCTTTTCACAGCTGATGGCGCGCCGGATCGGCGACACCGAATCATCGACGGTCATGGCCTTCTACCAGAACGGCGCCTATCTGATCGGCGCCGTTGTCGTTGCGGCCGTCTTTCATCTTGCAGGCATCACCCATGCGGCGCATCCGAGCGTCGAGTTCCTGGTGCGGCCGTGGGTGTGGCCGACGATGCCGGATTTCCTGAAGATGGCCGCCTGCGGCTTCGTCGCATCCGCTGGCATGATCCTGTTGTCGCAGGCCTACCGGATGGCGCCGGCCAACCGCGTCGCCACGTTCGAATACACCGGCATCCTGTGGTCGCCGCTGTGGGGCTTCCTCTTCTTCGCCGAAGTGCCGCGTGAGACGACCGTGCTGGGCGCGGCGCTGATCATCGGCGCCGGCCTGCTCGCGCTCACCGGCGAACGCCGGCGAAATGCCGTTCCGCCGGCCGCGGCCGGCGCGATCTCAGGCGAAGCAGCTTAACGCCCGGCCGACGCGAGCGCGGATCTCGGCGAGCGTGAAAGGTTTCTGCACGACGTCGAGGATGATGCCGTTGAGTTCCTCGGCGCGTTCGCGCTGGTCGGCATAGCCGGTCATAAGCATGATCCTCATCGCCGGGAACTCTCTCGCTGCCGCCGTCGCCATCTCGATGCCGTCCATCTCCGGCATGCGGATGTCGGATACCACCAGATCGTAGCCGCCAAGGGCCAGCCGGATCATGTCCAACCCTTGGGCGCCATCGGTGGCGATGGTGACGTTGTGGCCGTCGCGCTCCAGCGCGCGGGCGGCGAGGGTGCGGACGGACTCATCGTCCTCGACGATCAGAAGCTTTGCCATGGCAGATAGATGCCGCCGAAACGTTGACGTTTTCTGAAAATTCTAACGATCGGCGGCTTTTCGGGATGACCCCGGCGCGCTTCAGGCGTCGCCCTTGACCACCCCGACAAACGGCAGTTCGCGGAAGGCGTGGGCGACGTCCATGCCGTAGCCGACCACGAAATAGTCCGGGCAGTCGAAGCCGACATAGTCGGCGTCGAGCTCGGTCTGACGGCGCATGCGCTTGTCGAGCAGCACGGCTATGGCGCAGCTCCTGGCGCCGCGCGAAAGCATCAGGTCGCGGGTGTAGGAAAGCGTCTTGCCGGACTCCAGTATGTCGTCGATCAACAGCACGTCGCGGCCGGCGACCTCGTTGTCGATGTCGCGCAGCACCCTGACCTCGCCGCTCGTGGTGCCGGCGCCGTAGCTCGAGATGAAGATGAACTCGACTTCCGGCGACAGGCCGACATCGTGCATGGCGCGGATGAGATCGGCGGCGAAGACGAACGAGCCCTTGAGAATCGATATCACCAGGAGGTCATGGTAGTCGCGACCGGCGATTTCCTTGGCGAGTTCGAGATTGCGGCGCGCGATCGCCGACGCCGAAAACAGGACCTCGATGTCCTTGCCCCGCACAACTGGCATCAACCACCTTTCCAGAGAGATCGCCTAGCCGGCGAAGACGACCGCAACGGTCCTTACGCCGTTTCTAGGCACATCGAGGCGGCTGGAAAAGCCGAATCTTTCGCCGGGCGCCAGTGAGCGATTGGATGTCCCCAGCCTGTAGCGGATGATATTGCTGTCGTTGTCGATGACGCGGATTTCGAGCGGCGGGAGCGTTTCCGGCCCGACCCCGTCATTGGCCGCCTCGCCATCGACGAACAGCACCGGTTTCAGTCCCGAGGCATCGATGCGCGACGTCACGCCGGAAATGGTGAGCGCGCTCGCCGGCTCCTCCACCCGGAACGGACCCTGCCGCACCAGCGCATGGCCGCCCGACACCCAGAAGGAGACCAGCGCCATGCCGACGCCGGCGATCCAGAACACCGGACCGCCGCGCGAGGACCGCGATCGCGCGGCCTCCGGCTTGCGCAGCATGCCCATGCCTTCGATCGGTGGCGTCGAGGGAATCTGCGGCGGGAGCGGCGCCGGATGAGCGGCGGGACGCGGCAGCACCACATAGTCGGCATCGACGATGTCGGCCGCATCGGACAGGACGCGCTCCGGCGCGGCATTTGTTGCCGTGCCGGTCATGATTTCGCCGGAAACAGGGCGCGCGGTTCTCTCGTCAGCCATTGCGGCACCAGTGCAGTCTTCGTTTCTTTTGCGTAAACGGAATTGGTTAACGCTTCCCCACCGGAATGGCTTCGATGCACTCGGAACGTTGCAAAATTAACCGTCGGTTAACCATGCCGGCCGATGGTCTGTTATAGTAGATTGTGGCGCGTCGCCGCCGAAAATTTCAGGTCGCCGAACGTGATC
>JAFKFE010000897.1 GCA_017308345.1 Alphaproteobacteria bacterium
CGGTTGGAATTCGGCATGGTCGGGGTGAACACGCCATCTTTCACCGGCGCCCCCATACCTTTCGGCGGCTGGAAGCAGTCCGGTTTGGGGCGGGAGGGATCTCGCCATGGCCTGCAGGATTTCTCCGAACTGAAATACGTATGTTTTGGCAGCCTGGCTGCCTGAGGAAGCGAATGTGAGCACCGTCACCGACATTGCCGAAATGGACCGCCGTTCGGTCCTTCATCCCTTCACCTACCTGAAGGACTACGCGTCCGGATCGGTCGAGCCGACCATAGTCGAGACCGGAAAGGGGGTCCGCGTCCAGGACGCGAATGGCCGCGACTATATCGATGGCTTCGCCGGCCTTTACTGCGTGAACATCGGTTACGGTCGCACCGAAGTCGCGGAAGCTATCGCGCGTCAGGCCTATAAGCTCGCCTACTATCATTCCTATGCCGCGCACACGACCGAGGAACTTGCCCGCCTCTCGGACCGGTTGGTTCGCATGGCGCCGGGACGCATGTCCAAGGTTTTCTACGGTCTGTCCGGATCCGACGCGAACGAGACGCAGGCCAAGATCGTCTGGTACTACAACAATCTTCGCGGCAAGCCGAAGAAGAAGAAGATCATTGCGCGCGAGCGCGGCTATCACGGTTGCTCCGTCGTGGCCGGCTCGATGACCGGATTGAGCTTCTACCACGACCACATGGATCTGCCTGTTTCCGGCATCTTGCGCACTGGCGTGCCGCATTTTTACCGAGGAGCATTGCCTGGCGAAACCGAGGAGGCTTTTTCTCGGCGGCGCGCCGACGAGTTGGAGGCGCTGATCCTCGCCGAGGGACCCGACACCGTTGCCGCCTTCATCGCCGAGCCGGTGCTGGGGACCGGCGGCATCATTCCCCCGCCGACGAACTACTGGGCCGGGATCCAGGCCGTGCTGAAGAAATACGACGTGCTTTTGATCGCCGACGAAGTCATTTGCGGCTTTGGCCGGACCGGGGCCATGTTCGGTTCCGACCTTTACGGGATGGAACCGGATTTGGTCACCCTGGCCAAGGGTCTGACCTCCGCCTACGTGCCGCTCTCCGCCTCGCTGGTCTCCGAGGAGGTCTATCGCGTGATGGAAGAAGCAACGCCACGGGTCGGCTCCTTCTCGCATGGCTATACCTATTCCGGCCACCCGATCGGCGCGGCTGCGGCGAACGCGGTGCTCGACATCGTCGAGCGCGAGGACCTCCCTGCTCAGGCTGCGCACAGGGGCGACTATCTGCTCAAGAGTCTCAAGGCGGCGTTCGGGCAAAATCCGATTGTCGGCGAGGTGCGCGGCGTCGGCATGTTGGCCGCGGTCGAATTCGTCGCGGATCGCGATACCAGGCAGCTCTTCGATCCTTCCCTGAAAGTCGGCGCCCGTATTTCGCAGGCGGCAAAGGCCCGCGGTCTGATCGCCCGCGCAATGCCACACGGCGACATTCTTGGTTTTGCGCCCCCGCTCGTCATGACGGAAGCGGAAATCGACGAGATGGTTGCCATCACCAAGGCAGCCGTAAGCGAGGTCATGCAAACGATCGAAGGCCAAGGGACGAAGCAGCGGCTTTGAAGACGAAAGCGGTACGGACGGAAGACGCCCCGGTATGCACCCTGTTTTGAGAGTTCGCGACCTTCGTAAGGCATTCGGCGCATCCCGCGTGCTCGACGGGGTGAGCTTCCAGATGCGCCAGGGCGAGGTCATTTCCCTCATCGGCTCTTCCGGCTCGGGAAAGAGCACGGCGCTACGATGCATCAATTTCCTGGAGACGCCGACCTCGGGCAAGATCGAGGTCATGGGCGACGCGATCTCCACCGCGCAGAACGATCGTCGCGAAACGGAAATCGTCAACGCTGCCAACATCAGGGTTTTTCGCCGTCGCATCGGCATGGTCTTTCAGAATTTCAATCTTTGGCCTCATCGTACGGTGCTCGGCAATGTAACCGAGGCGCTGATCTACGTGCTGGCGATCGATAAGCGGAAAGCGCAGGAAAATGCGCTTTCCGCACTCTCGAAGGTCGGCATGGCCGACTTTTGCCAACGATATCCGAGCCAGCTTTCGGGCGGCCAGCAGCAGCGCGTGGCGATCGCGCGCGTCCTGGCGATGAAGCCCAAGCTGATGCTTTTTGATGAGCCGACATCCGCGCTCGACCCCGAACTTGTCGGCGAAGTTCTGAAGGTCATCCGAACGCTTGCCGAAGACGGGGCGACCATTCTCCTCGTGACGCATGAAATGCGGTTCGCACGGGAGGTGTCGAACCGAATGATATTCCTGCACAAAGGTGTCGTTGAGCAGGATGCGATGCCGGAAGAACTGTTTCGCAATCCCGCGTCAGAGGCGGTGAAGCGGTTCCTGTCCAGCGTTATTTCAACCGCCGCCTGATGGCGGCCATAAAACCAGAAAGCAAAGAGGGGTAACTCAACATGCCAGCAAAGAAAACACTTCGCTCAATCTACGCATCCGGCCTCATCGTGATGGCCGCCATGGGCGCCGCGTCGGCCGAGGACGGCGTCTTGCGCGTGGGCACCGAAGGCGACGCGCCGCAGTTCAGCATGGCCGACGCCAACGGCAACGTTACCGGTTTCGACGCCGATATCGCCAACGGCATTTGCGCCGAACTCAAGGTCAAATGCAAATTCGTGGTCCAGACGTTCAGTTCCCTGGTGCCGTCGATGGACAGCGATCGCTTCGATGTCATCATCTCGGGCCTCGGCATCACCGATGAGAGGAAGAAGAAGATCGACTATTCCATTCCTTACGCAACCACGCCTGAGTATTTCGTTGTCGCCAAGGATTCTCGGCTCGTCGGATTGAAAAGCCTTGCCGAAATCGAAAAAGCGCTCGCCGGCAAGACCATCGGGGTGGTGAACGGCACCACCTATGCCCAGTTCATCAAGAAGTACATTCCGACCGCCGACTT
>JAFKFE010000898.1 GCA_017308345.1 Alphaproteobacteria bacterium
GGCGCATTGCAGCCTGTTCAACATCGGCACCGAGGGACAGGCCTATATAGGTGGCCTCGGCATCGCGCTCGTTTGCCTGAGCTTCGACAGCGTGCTGCCCTGGTGGGCGATCTTTCCTATGGCGATCGTGGCCGCGGCGGCGTTCGGCGCGCTCTGGGGCCTGATCCCGGCCTATCTGCAGGCCAAGCGCGGCTCGCACATCGTCATCACCACCATCATGTTCAACTTCATCGCCGCCTCGACGATGGTCTATCTGCTTGTCGGTCCGCTGAAACCGGCCGGCTCGCAGGCGCCGCAGACGCGCAATTTCCTTGCCGGCGCGGAACTGCCGAAGCTCAACTGGGTGATCGAATTGTTCGGCGCAAAGATCCGCTCGGCGCCGCTCAACATCTGCTTCCTGCTGGCGTTGGTCATGGCGTTCCTGGTCTGGCTTCTGATCTGGCGCACCAGGCTCGGCTACGAGATGCGCACCTATGGCCACAGCCCGAAGGCGGCGCGCTACGCCGGCATTTCCGAAACCCGCATCATCATCACCGCGATGATGATCTCGGGGGCATTGGCCGGCATGATGGCGCTCAACCCTGTCATGGGCGACCAGCACAATGTCGCGATCGATTTCGTTTCCGGCGCCGGCTATGTCGGCATCGCGGTCGCGCTGATGGGCCGGCTGCATCCGGTCGGCATCGTGCTGGCGGCGATCCTGTTCGGCATGCTCTACCAGGGTGGCGCCGAACTTGCCTTCGAGATGCCTGCGATCAGCCGCGACATGATCGTCATCATCCAGGGCCTGGTCATCCTCTTCGCCGGCGCGCTGGAACATATGTTCAGGCCTTACATCCAGGCGCTGTTCGCCTCGGTCAGTCCGAAGTCGGTCGGCATGCAGGCGGTCAAGGGGACGGGGGCCTGAAATGGATACTTTCAACGCAATCATCCAGGTGTTCGATTCGACCATCCGCCTTTCGGTGCCGTTGCTGCTGGCCTGCCTGGCGGGCCTTTATTCGGAACGGGCCGGCATCTTCGACATCGGTCTGGAAGGAAAGATGCTGGTCGGCGCCTTCGCCGGTGCTTCGGCCGCCGCCGTCTTCCATTCGGCCTTTGTCGGCCTCGGCACGGCGATCCTGATTTCTGTCGCCTTCGCCATGGTGCACGGCTTCGCCTCGATCACACATCGGGGCAACCAGATCGTGTCGGGCGTCGCGATCAATTTCATCGCCGCAGGCTCGACCATCATCCTTGGCCAGGCCTGGTTCCAGCAAGGCGGGCGCACGCCGGCGCTGCAGCCGGGCGAGCGGTTCGAGGCGATCACCTTGCCGGGCGCCGACGCAATCAGGGATGTGCCGATCATCGGCCCGGTCTACGCCGAGCTGCTCTCCGGTCACTCTATTCTCGTCTATTTCGCCTTCGCGATGGTGCCGTTCACCTGGTGGGTGCTGTTTCGCACCCGTTTCGGCCTCAGGATGCGCGCCGTTGGCGAGAACCCGGCCGCCGTCGATACCGCCGGCATCTCCGTCGCCTGGCTGCGCTATCGCGCGCTGATCTGCACCGGCATCCTCACCGGCGTCGCGGGCGCCTATCTGTCGATGGTGCAGAATGGCGGTTTCGTGAAGGACATGACCGCGGGCAAGGGCTATATCGCGCTTGCCGCGCTGATCTTCGCCAAATGGAAGCCGGTCAACGCCATGTTCGCCTGCCTTCTGTTCGGCTTTCTCGACGCGGCATCGATCCGCCTGCAGGGCTCGCCGCTTCCTGTCGTCGGCAAGGTACCGGCGCAGTTCATGCAGGCGCTGCCCTATGTGCTGACCGTCATCCTGTTGGCGGGCTTCATCGGCAAGGCCATTCCGCCGCGCGCCGGCGGTGTGCCCTATGTCAAGGAACGCTGATGTCGGGGGAACGCTGATGTCGGGGGAACGCTGATGTCGGGGGAACGCTGAAGCGATATTTCCGTCCGGCGGCGACCGGCATTTGAACAACGATCGCGGGAGAGAAGAACCGGATGTCGCATGATCTGTTCGAGGCGGCGAAGACGGCCATGGCCAAGGCCTACGCGCCCTATTCGAAATTCCCGGTGGGCGCGGCGCTGCGCACCGAGGACGGGCGTGTCTTCAGCGGCGCAAACATCGAGGTGGCGTCCTATCCGGAAGGTTGGTGCGCCGAGACCACCGCGCTCGGCCACTACATCATGGGCGGCGGCGGCAAGATCGTGGAGATCGCGGTGATTGCCGAACGCATGGCCAAATGCTCGCCCTGCGGCGGCTGCCGGCAGCGTCTGGCCGAATTCTGCCGGCCGGACACGAAGCTTTATCTTTGCGACGACACCGGCGTGGCCGAGACCGTGACCATGGGCGAGATGCTGCCCTACGGCTTCAGGGGTGACATCCTCAAATGATGCAAACGCTGGATCATCTGGTCGAGAAGCTGGACGGGCTGGCGCCCACGGCCGCGCTCGTGCTGGGGTCGGGCCTCGGCGGACTGGTCGACCAGGTCAAGGATGCCAGGCGCATCTCCTATGCCGAACTGCCGGGCTTCCCGCGCAGCGGTGTTTCCGGCCATGCCGGCGAGGTGGTTGCCGGGCATTTCGCCGGCACGCCCGTTCTGATGCTCTCCGGCCGCGCGCACTACTACGAGCATGGTAACGCCGCCGCGATGCGTCCGGCGCTGGAGGTGCTCGCAGGCATCGGCATCTCGCATCTCATCCTCACCAATGCCGCCGGCTCGGTCGATCCCGAGATGGGGCCTGGCTCGGTGATGCTGATCACCGACCACATCAACTTCTCCGGTTCCAATCCGCTGATCGGCGAGCCGAGCGACCGCCGCTTCGTCGGCCTGACGGAGGCTTACGACGCCGGCCTTCGCGCCGCGATCGAGAAGGCGGCCAAGGCAACCGGCACGGCACTGCAGCAGGGCGTCTATA
>JAFKFE010000899.1 GCA_017308345.1 Alphaproteobacteria bacterium
AGCCCAGGTGTGGCCGCTGCCCGGCACCCGCAAGGTGGCTCCCGTCATGGACATGATCTTTCCACTGACAGAGGCCTGGCGGGCGCATGAGCGGATGGAAGAGGGCGAGCATATAGGCAAGATCGTCCTCGACGTCGGCTAGGATGGGCCGATTTTCAGGTGAGGCCGGCCTGCGAATGGCGACGTTCTGCGCTTCCGGTGCTCACGTACTTTGAAGTACGCTCCGCTCCGGCCTTCGCCGGTCGAAGCCCTGATAAGCGTCTCCGCTCCATGACGGCTACGGCCGGCGTAGGCCGGTTCTCGAACGCCACCATTCTCGGCTCGGCCTGACCTGAATCTCGGCCCATCCTGGGTCTGCGCTTGTCCCCGGTTACAAGCTGAACGCATCGTTAATGCTGCATTGCACCAAACGCATTGCGGCCATGCAAAAGCGTCCGTTCAAGTTATGGGCAGGCGTGCCTATTTACGCGGCATCAAACGATTTGACAAAACGACTGGAGAAATCATCATGAACCCGATCCGTGCTTTCCGTAAGTGGCGCATGTACAACGAGACCGTGCGCGAGCTGAACAAGCTCAATGCCCGCCAGCTGAGCGACCTCGGCATCAACCGCGCCGACATCGAGCGCATTGCCCGCCAGGCGGTCTAATCAAAGGCAGCCCGACCGCAAGGCCGGGCCGCGATAGGCAAGCCAGAGCCGTCGAGACGCTTGCTTCGTTTCCGGTTCCAAGCCCGCTGGACCTTGTCCAGCGGGTTTTGTCGTTTTAGGGCTGTGAGTCGGGTCCTTCCCAAAAACATTGCGAAATCCGGACAGAGCGTTTATACAGGCCGCGAATTTCCCATTTTGGTGGCTCCAAACCACCGCCCGCGCGGGAACGCGGGCGAACGAGAAGGATTTTTTGACATGGCCAATACGCTGCTGATGCCCAAGGCGACCGCCGTCTGGCTGGTCGACAACACCGCGCTTTCCTTCGAGCAGATCGCCCAATTCTGCGGGCTGCATCCGCTGGAGGTCAAGGCGATCGCCGACGGCGAGTCGGCCCAGGGCATCAAGGGCATGGACCCGATCATCACCGGCCAGTTGACGCGCGACGAGATCGCGCGCGGCGAGAAGGACATCAACTACCGGCTGAAGCTGTCGGAGCCGAAGGTGCGGGTGCCGGAATCGAAGCGCAAGGGACCGCGCTATACGCCGCTGTCGAAGCGCCAGGACCGGCCGAACGCCATCCTGTGGCTGGTGCGCAATCATCCCGAGCTCAAGGACGCTCAGATTGCCCGTCTCGTAGGCACCACCAAGTCCACGATCGAGCAGATCCGCGAACGCAAGCACTGGAATTCGGCCAATCTGCAGCCGATGGATCCGGTGACGCTCGGCCTCACCTCGCAGATCGACCTCGACCTCGAAGTCAACCGCGCCTCGCGCGGCCGCGAGCCGGCGCAGCCCGTCGGCGACACGCTGCTGCCAGCGGCGCTCACCGAACGGCTGGTGCCGGCGCCCGAGAAGCCGAAGGACGAGGATCAGGAGCTCGACGCCAACGCCGTCTTCGCCAAGCTCTCGGCGCTCAAGTCCAAGAACGAGGACGAAGACGAGGAGTGAGATGGGGGTAGGCCCTGTACGCTCAGTTGCTCAACAAAAAAGCCCGCTTCGAGCGGGCTTTTTTGTTGGACAATGGCTTGGGAGGAAGTCATGTCCGCGCGGCGCGGTCGGGCGCCATGCCGTAATCCTCTGAGCGCTCCACGGCGCGGTAGAAATCGGCGAGCTGCTTGCCGCGCTCCGGCTTGAAGATGCGGCCGGCAATGACGACCGAGGCGATGCGGTCGATGCGGAAGGCGCGGAAGTCGTCGCGCATCTCGCACCAGGCGACCAGCGTCCAGACCTTGCCCCAGAACCACAGGCCGAGCGGCCTGATGTCGCGCGCGGTGCCGCGACCCGCCTCGTCGGAATAGTCGATGGTCAGCACCTGTCGTTTCTCGACGGCGCGCTCGATCAAGTCGATCGCCTCGCGCGCGGCGTCGCTCACCACCCACATCGGGGTATGGATCTCGGTGCGGGCGATGCGGTCCTTCTCGGTATCGGGCAGCACGGCGCCGATCTTGACCAGCGCCTCGTCGGCGGCCCTCGCCATCGCGGCGCCGCCAAAGGCGCGCACCATGCGGGCGCCGGCAACCAGCGCCACGATCTCGTCACGAGTGAACATCAGCGGCGGAAGGTCGAAACCCTCCCTCATCATGTAACCGACGCCTGCCTCGCCGTCGATCGGCACGCCCGTCGACTGCAGGTCGGCTATGTCGCGGTAGATGGTGCGCTCGGAAACCTCGAGCCACGTGCCGAGCTTCTGCGCGGTGACCAGCCGGCCACCCCGCAAATGCTGCACGATCTGGAAAAGCCTGTCGGCACGGCGCATCGATTTCTCCCCCGGGGTTTATGGCTTCAGCCCTTCGCGCTTGCGCTGCGCGGCGACGAATTTCGCTCCGAAGGACAATCTGCCCGTGGTCGGCGCCCGCGCGCCAAGCACACGCCAGAAAGGCGCGACGTCGCTCAGCGCCATGCCGCGCTCGAGATCCTCGTGAGCGGCCTCGGCAACGGTGCGAAGATGATAGCCGATCGTCACCGGGCATGTCACTTCGGCGCCGTGTTCGACGGCGAGAGCGGTGCGCAGCGCGCGCACGTCCATCTCCACCCCTTCAGGGATCGAGCGGATAAAGTCATCAACCTGACGCGCGGTCGGCACCAGCATCGACTGGCCCTCCACGACATCGCCGACCGTGCGCGGCGACGGCTTGATGCCGTTGATGCCCGGCGTGTTCAGCCTGTCGTTCCAGCTTTTCACCATACGCGGATCACTCCGGACAGTCGCATCAAGTTGGTTGCCGTCGGGATTCGAAGCCGCTCCAACTACCGCAGGTCTGGGCGCGGCGCCGCCACAATCCAAGTCGCGGCGCCAAAATTTCAGTTCTCGCGCACGCGGCCGCTGTAAAGGTCCGGCCAGCCGATGTCCTTGCGGATGTCAGCCGGCAAGGTGTTCAGGAAACGCTGGGTGCGAATCTCGTTCCGTGCGGTGCGGATCCTGCCGACATAATGCTGCACGCCGCGCAGGATGGTGAAACCGTTCATGGCCAGACTCCTCTCTTTTTGATGATGGGAGTATCTCACACCCCTCCTGACAGCAGTCTGTCAGGAGGCCGACAGGGTACGGAAGAAGGCGGCGCGCCGCGCTCGCAGGGTCCGGATGAGCCCGATTCCTGTCAGGAATGTTCCGAAGGGCGCGTCAAGAACAGCTTTGACAGCCGCCATCGCTACTGGTCAAAGGCGGCATGACGAAACTGCTCGCCCTTGTCATCTGCGGCATCATGCTGATCCAGGTCATCAAGCCGCTGGGATGGCCGGGCTTGAAGCGGCGCGGCGATTTCTGGAAGCTGGCGCTGCTTGCGATGGCGGCGATCTCACTTGCCGCGGTATTGGGGCACTGGGCCTGAGGCTCATTGATATTCAGGTGAGGACGGCCCGCAAATGATCGCCCCCTGTGCTTCCGGTGCTCACGTACTTCAAGTACGCTCCGCTCCAGTTCTCGGGGGCCAGCATTTTCGGCTCGTCCTGACCTGAATCTCAACGAGCCTCATCCGAGCTTTTCGTTGCCCAGCACGAAATCCAGCAGATGCTCCGCCCAGGCGCGATAGCCTGCTTCGGAAGCGTGGAAGCCATCCGAGGCGAAACCGGCCTCGGGATTGGTGATCGGCAGGCGCGCGGCGGCGATGGCGCCGCGCTCGTTGCAGAGCCGCACGCCCATGCGGTTCATCTCGGTGGCGCGGATTTCCAGGATCTTGCCGAGCAATGGCGGCATTGCCGGCGCGCGGGTGAACTCCAGCACCGGCGACCAGATCACCCGCGCTTCCGGCCATTTGGCGCGCAGCGCGTAGAGCAGGCCGCCGAATTCCTTCTTGAAGCGCGGCACGGAATGGAAGTTCTTGGTGTCGTTGGTGCCGATGGCGAGCACGATGTGCGTCCACGGGTCGGCCGACAGGTTGGGCAGCACATAGTCGCGGATCTGCCCGGAGGTCGCCGAATTGAAGCCGGCGGCGCGCCAGCGCACGGCACGGCCGGCGCGCTCGGCGATCAGGCCGGCAAGCTGCGCGGCAAGCCCGTATTCCGATTGCTCGATGCCGACCGATGCGGCCGAAGAATCGCCCAGCACCAGCAGCGAGATGGCCGGCGCTTGGCCCGCGATCTCGTGCAGGACCGGACCACGTGCCGGCAGCATGCGCGTGGTGCGGCGGCGCACGCCGAGTCCCTGCCAGACATAGATCGGGAAGGCGAGCCAGGTGAGGAGGGCGAGCAGGCGCTGCATGGCAAATCCGCATGGATGGGTGGGAGCCATCTAAAGCATGTTTGGATCGGCATGAAAGACCTGCCGATCACTCGCAGCAGTCCGGCCGGTCCGTCGTCTTCTCCTGATATTCGTCATGCAGCCGCACCCAGTCCATCAGGCCGTGATAGGGGCCGGTCTCATCACGGCCCTTGGGGGTCATGTCGAGATAGTGATAGGCGCCGATCAGCGGGTCGCCGCCGCGGGCACGCGACATGAAGGTGAGGAAGACGTCGCCGTTCTCGCCCCGATAGAACACGCTCGCGCCGGGCAGGTCCCTCGATCTGAGCGGGCGTTTCTCGAAGTTGTAGACGGTGTCGCCGGCCGCGATCTGCCGGTCCGTGAAGGAGACCTGCATGTCGAAGTTGAAATCGGACGCGTAGGACGAAACCCAGTCGAACCTCCAGCCCATGCGCTGCTTGTAAGGCAGGATTTCAGTCAACGGCGCGCGCGAGACGACGACCAGCGAAACGTCGTGATACTTCAGATGCAGGTTGGCGCCGTCGATATGGTCGGCGAGGAAGGAACAGCCCTCGCAACGGTGATCGGAGCCCGGCGTCATCATGAAATGATAGACGATCAGCTGGCTCCTGCCGGCGAACAGCTCGGCGAGCCGTTTCGGTCCTTGCTCGCTCTCGAAGACGTAGTCCTTGCGCAGCTTGAACCAAGGCAGCCGTCGCCGTTCAGCGGCGACAAGGTCGCGGAACCTTGTCAGTTCCTTCTCGCGGTCGAGGTGCTTTCGGTGCGCCTCGAACCAGTCGTCTCGCGAAATCACGGCATTGCGTTGCATGACCATCTCCTGTCCTCTCCTGCCAAGGACGTTCG
>JAFKFE010000900.1 GCA_017308345.1 Alphaproteobacteria bacterium
GGTGCTGTTCGACACCGCCTCGATGCCCGACTACGGCGAATTGTCGAAGCGCAATCTCGACGAGCAGCAGGCGGGCGCGCGCATCGCCGTCGACGCGCACAAGAAGAACCCGGGCGATTTCGTGCTGTGGAAATTGTCGAGCCCTGAAGAGCCCGGCTGGGAGAGCCCGTGGGGCAGGGGCCGGCCCGGCTGGCACATCGAGTGCTCGGCCATGTCGGCCGCCTATCTCGGCGAGGTCTTCGACATCCATGGCGGCGGGCTGGACCTGATCTTCCCGCACCATGAGAACGAGATCGCCCAGTCGCGCTGCGCCCACGGCACCAAGGTCATGGCCAATGTGTGGATGCACAACGGCTTCCTGCAGGTCGAGGGCCAGAAGATGTCGAAGAGCCTCGGCAATTTCTTCTCCATCCATGAGTTGCTGGAGACCGAGACGTTCGGTGGCCGCAAATGGCCGGGCGAGGTGCTCAGGCTGGCGATGCTGATGACGCATTACCGCGAGCCGATCGACTTTTCCGTGCGCAAGCTGGAGGAGGCGGAAAACACGCTGCGCAAATGGAAGCGCGCGGCCGACCTCGCGCCTTCCGCCGCGAAGGACCTGCCGGCCGAAGTGGTGGAGGCGCTGTCGGACGATCTCGCCACCTACACCGCCTTCCAACGGCTGACGCAGCTTGCCGGCGAGGCGAGTGATGCCGGAGGCGAGAAAGCCGCCGCTTCCTTGAAGGCGGCGTTGGCCTTCCTCGGCTTCGACGTCGGCGCCGCCAAGGTGGACGAGGTTGCGATCGCCAAGGCGATAGCGGACCGGCTCGCGCTGATCGCGGCGAAGAACTGGGCCGAGGCGGATCGGGTTCGCGACGAGTTGCTGGCGCAAGGCGTGCAGCTCAAGGACGGCAAGGACCCCGCCACCGGCGAGCGCGTGACGACGTGGGAGATCAAGCGGTGAGGCGGCTTGGGCGATTGGCGAAAGCCGCGGTGACGGCCAATCTCCCCCCTTGCGGGGGAGATGTCCGGCAGGACAGAGGGGGGTGTGAAGGAACACCAGCTTCTAGGGTTACCCACTCAGGCGCCAACCATTTCCTGAAAAGCCGGCGCCCCGCAGTAGCTTCTACGTCGGCGGGACAGCACCCCCCTCTGTCCTACCGGACATCTCCCCCGCAAGGGGGGAGATTAGCTCTCGCGTGGGGTTTCGCTAACCTCCAACGTGGCGCTGTGTAGTCATGGGCCACGACAGGGTTCCCTCTCGTCAGCGCAAAAACGCCAAATCGATGCGGCATGCGATGACCGATGCTGAGCTGAAACTGTGGAATGAGTTGCGTGCTCACAGGCTCATGGGGATGAGCTTTCGGCGACAGGTGCCGATTGGACCTTACATAGTCGATTTCGCATGCTCGGCCCATCGCCTCATTGTCGAGGTCGACGGCAGCCAGCATGGCGAATCGGAACACTCTCGGTGTGACGAGGAAAGAAGCACCTTTCTGGCGGCCAGTGGCTGGACCATCCTGCGCTTCTGGAACGACGACGTGATCCGCGATATCGACAATGTCTGCCAGCACATCGTCATCGTGGCCGGCCTGGCCGTTGCGCCCACGCCACCAATGCAGGAGCTCGTCATATGATCGATCATCTCGGCATCACCGTCTCCGATTTCGACAAGTCCAGGGCCTTCTACGACAAGGCGATGGCGCCGCTGGGCGCTTCGCTGCTCTATATGGTGCCGCAGGAATATACCGGCGGCGCCAAGGTCGGCGGCTATGGCCGCGACCGGCCGGTGTTCTGGGTGAGCGGCGGCATGGAAAAGCCTCGGGACCATCAGCACGTAGCCTTCACCGCGCGCAGCCGCGCGGAGGTCGACGCCTTTCATGCGGCGGCGCTTGCCGCCGGCGGCAGGGACAATGGCGCACCAGGCCTGCGCCCGCACTATCATCCCAACTACTACGGCGCCTTCGTCTTCGATCCCGACGGCAACAACATCGAGGCGGTCTGCCATGATCCGGAGTGATCAGCCATGAGCCTCGACAACCGGCCGATCTACACCGGCGGCTGCCAGTGCGGCGCTGTACGCTTCCGCGTCGAGGGCGCGCTGGGCGACGCCTCGGTCTGCCATTGCCGCATGTGCCAGAAGGCGAGCGGCAATTTCTATCTGCCGCTGGTCTCGGTGCGCGGCGCCACGCTCGACTGGACGCGCGGCGAGCCGAAACGCTTCCGCTCGTCCAATGCCGCCTTGCGCGGCTTCTGCCCCGAATGCGGCACGCCGCTGACCTTCGAGGCGCCGGACGGCGTGGCGCTGGCGATCGCCGCCTTCGACGATCCGACCGGCATCGCGCCGACGATCCAGTGGGGGACGGAGGCGAAGCTCCCCTATGTCGACGGCATCTCCAAACTGCCGTCCGAGGACACTATGGCCGATATCGCATCGGCGCCTTATCTCGCCGAGCTCGTCTCCTACCAGCATCCCGACCACGACACCGACCAATGGCCGCCGGAGGAAAGACCATGACCGATCAAGTTCGAACCGGCGGCTGCCAGTGCGGCGCCGTGCGCTTCCGCGTGCACGGCAAGCTCGGGCGCCCGTCCATCTGCCATTGCCGCATGTGCCAGAAGCAGTTCGGCTCCTTCTTCGGCGCGCTGGTGACGGTGCCGAAGGACAGCGTCGAATGGACCCATGAGGAGCCAAGCTACTTCCAGTCATCGGTCAACATCGATCGCGGCTTCTGCCGCCGCTGCGGCACGCCGCTCACCTATCGCCAGCCGGGCGCGCTGGAGATCGCCATCGGCGCTTTCGACGACCGCTCCGACCTCGCGCCGCAGATCCAGGTCAACTACGCGGTGCGCGTCCCTTGGGTGGAGAAGATATTCGAGGCACCGATCCTGGACGACCCCGACTTCTATCGGCGGCAGGAGCAGATCA
>JAFKFE010000901.1 GCA_017308345.1 Alphaproteobacteria bacterium
GAATCCGGAGATCGACGTCGTCTATGCGCAGAACGACCGGCGCGAGGGGAGCTGGCGGCGCAGCCAGCTGGCGCGGCTCTTCTACACGCTGATCAACAGCAGCCAGCGCTTCGATATTCCCGAAAATGCCGGAGACTTCCGCGTCATGCGCGGTGCCGTGGCGCGCGCCTTGACCAGCGTGCGTGACAAGCGTCGTTTCAACAAGGGCCTGTTCGCCTGGGCGGGCTTCCGCCAGAAAGCGGTGCTCTACTCACCGGACAACCGCGCCAGCGGCACGTCGAAATGGAGCAGGTTCAACCTGATCGCGTTCTCGCTCGAAGGATTCACCTCGTTTTCCGTGATTCCGCTGCGCGCCATTAGCCTCGTCGGATTGCTGGCGGCATTTGCGGGATTGGCCTATGGCGTGAAGGTGCTCTTCGAGGTGCTGTTCTACGGTATCGCCGTGCCCGGCTATCCCAGCATCATGGTCGCCGTCGTGCTGCTGGGCGGCCTCAACCTGGCGCTGCTCGGCCTGATCGGCGAATATGTCTGGGTCACGCTCAGCGAAAGCAAGGATCGGCCCGTCTATATAGTGCGCGATGTCCTCCGCGGCGACGCCGAGCAGGCCGCCTCCGGCAAATGACCCGGTCGATCCGCCTGATTGCCGACGACTACGGGCTGGCGCCGGGCGTATCGGGCGCGATCCTCGAGCTCATCGAGCGCGGCCGCCTGACCGGAACCGGCTGCATGACGGGCTTTCCCGAATGGGCGGAGGCGGCGGCGCGGATAAGACCGTTTCGCGCAAGAGCCGCCGTCGGGTTGCATCTGACCCTCACCGATCAGGTCGCGGTGACGGGTCCTTCAAGCCTGGCGCCGGATGGCAAGCTGCCCCGGCTCGCGTCTCTTGCGCTGCCGACCCGGCGCGGGCGTATCGACGAGCGGGACGTCCACGCCGAGATCGATGCCCAGTACGACCGCTTTGTCGAAGCGCTGGCCGGCGCGCCCGACTATATCGACGGACACCAGCACGTGCATTTCCTCCCAATGGTGCGAAGCTGGTTGCTGGCGCGTTTTGGGGAAAGCGCGCACAAGCCGGCGCTGCGAGGCGCGCCCGCGCTTCCCGGCCTGGACGCGGCGGCGGCCAAGATCGCGGCGGTCGCCGCCCTGGCCGCGGGGTTCAACGGATCGATGCGACGGGCTGGCTTCAGCGTCATGACGCCGCTTTCCGGCATCTATGACTGGCGGCGGCCGGAAAAATTCGCTTCGACGCTGCGCGGCGCGATCGACACCTTGCCCGAACGAGGAGTGTTCATGTGCCATCCGGGCCATGTCGACGACATTTTACGCGCGCGAGACCCGATGCAAGCCGTGCGTGAGGTCGAATTCGCGGTACTTTCTTCGCGGGATTTCGGCGACATCCTCGACAAGGCCAGGGCCCGCGTCATGGATGCCTGCGCATGAGCAATGCCGGTCAGCCGCAACGTTCGACCGGCAACAAGATCGTCCGCTTCGCTCTTGTCGGGCTGGTCAACACCGGCATCGACCTCACCGCGTTTTTCCTGCTGCTCAGGCTCGCGACGCCGGCTTTGGCCGCCAATGTCGGCGCCTGGTTCATCGCGGTGCTCTTCTCCTTCGTGGCGAACCGGTTCTGGTCGTTCGACCGGGATCCGGGCATCCGGCTGCACCACTCCTTCCTGCGCTTCGTCTCGCTGGGAGCGCTGATTTCGCTTGGCGTCTCCAGTCTGTCGATCGCCGTCCTGGCCGGGACCGTCGGCGTGTGGCCAGCCAAGATCATCGGCGTCGTGGTGGCGGCGGTGCTCAACTTCCTCGCGGCACGCTGGTCGATCGAAGGCCGGCTGCTGCGGTAAGTCCGGGAAATTGGCTATTCGGCCGGCTAAAATTACCGCAAGCTCTCCAGGTCGCGGATGCGCTTGGCGCCGGCTGCTTCCAGTTGCCTCGTCACGGCAGCGATGAGCGTCTCGGCGACGACGAAGAGGGCGGCCGACGAATCCCAGGCCGAAGGCACGGCGGTGCGCCCGGCGATCACATGACGGGCGAAACGGGCGATCGGTGAAAGCCATTGATCGGTGAAGAGTATGATCTGCACGCCGCGCTGATGCGCCTTCTCGGCAAAGCGAACGAGACTTTCCTGGTAGCGGCGGATGTCGAAGATCACGAGCACGTCGCGCTTGCCCATGTCGATCAGCCGGTCGCGCCAGATGCTCTCCTGGCCGGCGAGGTGATAGACCTCGGGCTGGATAAGGGCGAGATGGGCGGCCATGTAGCGCGCCAGCGGATCGGTGAAGCGGCCGCCGATGAGGAAGGTCTTGCCGCGCCGCTCGGCAAGCCGCGCGGCGATGTCGGCGAGCTGCTTGTCGGTGAGGTGCCGGAAGGTCTCGCGCATATTGTCGAGCGTCGCCTCCAGCATAGGCGAGACGGCGCCGCCGGCCGAGCTTGGATTGAGCGTGCGCGAAGCCGGCGACTGCAATTGCGCCGCCAGTTCATCTTGCAATGCCGACTGGAATTCGGGGTAATTCTGGAAGCCGAGCCTGGCGACGAAACGCAGGATCGTGGGCGAGGACACGCCGGCCGCGGCCGAGAACTCGGCGACGGTCTTCAGTCCGGTCAAAGGATAGTTGGCAATCAGCGTCTGGGCGGCGCGGCGCTCGCCGGCCGGCATCGCGTCGATGCGGTCGGAGATCAGTTCGGCAATGCTGGAAATCATGGTTTTTCCCCACCCGTCGACCCGCCGCCGCCGTTTTCCCGAATTCGCGTTTGACAAAGCCGTTTAAACTGTATGAAATCATTCACAGGGACGCAATGAGACAAAATACGTAACATAAGATACAGCGTCCCGCAGGGGACGATATGGAGAAAGCTGGGTCCGTCAGCCTTGCACCGTCTGAGACCGTAAGGGTGACCAACCCCG
>JAFKFE010000902.1 GCA_017308345.1 Alphaproteobacteria bacterium
CTGAAATGGCTGCCGGCGCTCTCCTCGGTCAACGAGGCGCATTCGCTGACCGACCTCGTGCGCATCTATGCGATGCCGGTGATCACGCTCACCTTCGTCATTTCCGCGCAGATGATCCGCATGACCCGCGCGGCGGTGATCGAGACGCTGTCCACGCCCTATGTCGAGATGGCGCTGCTCAAAGGTGCCTCGCGCGGCCGCATGGTGTTGAAGCATGCGCTTCCCAACGCGCTCGGCCCGATCGTCAACGCTGTGGCGCTGTCGCTCTCCTATCTGGTCGGCGGCGTCATCATCGTCGAGACGATTTTCAACTATCCCGGCATCGCCAAGCTGATGGTCGATGCCGTCGCCACCCGCGACCTGCCGCTGATCCAGAGCTGCGCGATGATCTTCTGTCTCGGCTATCTGTTCCTGATCACGGCCGCCGACATCGTCGCCATCATGTCCAATCCGAGGCTGAGATGACGGCGCGCCAGGCATCCCCCCGACGGTCCTTGCTGGGCCACAGCTATAGCTTCGTCGGCATCGCGGCCGCGCTGGTCATCCTGGCCTGGACGCTGGTAGCGATGCTCGCGCCCTACATCATCCCGCATCCGATCGGCGACATCGTCGACGATGACTATTTCGGCCCGATGCGCCAGGGCCTGTGGCTCGGCTCGGACTATCTCGGACGCGACATGCTCTCGCGGGTGCTGATGGGCACGCGCTACACCGTCGGCATATCGCTCGCCGCCGTCTCCATCGCCTGCTTCTCCGGCGTCGTGCTCGGTATGATCGCCGCCGTCACCGGCGGCTGGCTGGATACCTGCCTCAGCCGCTTCCTCGACGCCATGAACTCCATTCCGAGCAAGCTGTTCGGCCTTGTGGTCGTGGCCGCGGTCGGCTCGTCGATCCCGGTGCTGATCCTGACGCTCGCCGTCATCTACATTCCCGGCGCCTACCGTTTCGCCCGGGCGCTCGCCGTCAACATCAACACCATGGATTTCATGACCGTCGCCCGCGTGCGCGGCGAAAGCACCGCCTATCTCATCGGCTCCGAGATCCTGCCCAACATCATCCGACCGGTGCTGGCCGATTTCGGTCTGCGCTTCGTCTTCATTGTGCTCCTGCTCTCCGGCCTGTCCTTCCTCGGCCTCGGCCTGCAGCCGCCTCTGGCCGACTGGGGCGCGCTGGTGCGCGAGAACATCGGCGGCCTGCCCTTCGCGGCGCCAGCCGTCATCGTGCCCTCGCTGGCGATCGCCAGCCTCACTATCAGCGTCAACCTGCTGATCGACAATCTGCCGCAGAAGATCAGGGACCGCGACGCATGACCAATCTCGTCGAGGTCAGGAACCTGAAGATCGAGGCAACGACCGACGCCGGACGTCTGGTCGAGATCATCAAGGGCGTCAGCCTCGACATCGCCGACGGCGAGATCGTCGCGCTGATCGGCGAGAGCGGCTCCGGCAAGACGACGCTGGCGCTGTCGCTGATGGGCCATGCGCGACCCGGCTGCCGGATCGCCGCCGGCCAGATCAACGTCAACGGCAAGGACATGGCGGCGCTCTCCGAGAAGGAACGGGCGAAGCTGCGCGGCACCGACATCGCCTATGTGCCGCAAAGTGCGGCCGCCTCGTTCAATCCGGCGTCCACGATCATGGAGCAGGTGATCGAGGTCACCCGCATCCACAGGCTGATGCCGCCCGAGCAGGCGCGCAAGCGCGCGGTCGAGCTGTTCAGGGCCCTGTCGCTGCCGGATCCGGACAAGATCGGCGCCCGTTATCCGCACCAGGTTTCCGGCGGACAATTGCAGCGGCTGGCGGCGGCCATGGCGCTGATCGGCGATCCCAGGCTGGTCATCTTCGACGAGCCGACGACGGCGCTCGACGTCACCACGCAGATCGACGTGCTGAAGGCATTCAAGTCGGTGATGCGGGCGGGCGGCATAGCGGGCGTTTACGTGTCCCACGGCCTTGCGGTCGTCGCCCAGATCGCCGACCGCATCGTTGTGCTCAAGGGCGGCGAGGTGCAGGAGACCGGCACGACGGCGCAAATCCTTTCGGCTGCGCAGCACCCCTATACGCAGGAGCTGCTGGCCGCCTTCGAGCCGAAGACGCGGCAAGCAGTGGCGGACGCCGATGCCGGGTCAAGGCAGTTGCTCCGCATCGACAATGTGACAGCCGGTTACGGCGCGGTGCGGGAGGACGGACTGCCGATCGTCCGCGCGGTCGACTCCGTCAGCCTGGTCGTCGAAAAGGGTCGTAACCTGGGCATCATCGGCGAATCCGGCTGCGGAAAATCGACGCTGGCGCGCGTCATCGCCGGCATCCATCCGGCGGCGGTGGGCGACATCGTCTTCGACGGCAAAGAGTTGGAGCGCGCCGCCCGCAAGCGCAGTCGCGACCAGCTGCGCGAGATGCAGATTGTGTTCCAGTATGCCGATACCGCGCTCAATCCGGCCAAGCCGGTGGAAGACATCATTGCGCGCCCGCTGACCTTCTATCACGGGCTCGACAAGCGGGCGCGCTCGCAGCGCGTCGACGAGTTGCTCGACATGGTGCGCCTGCCGAGGGCGCTACGCTATCGGCACCCGTCGGAACTCTCCGGCGGCCAGAAGCAGCGCGTGAATTTCGCGCGCGCCCTGGCGGCGGGGCCAAAGCTTATCATCTGCGATGAAATCACCTCGGCGCTCGACACGGTGGTGGCCTCAGCGGTGATCGAACTGCTCAAGGAACTGCAGCGCGAGTTGGAGCTCTCCTACATCTTCATCAGCCACGACCTTTCCGTGGTCGAAGCCATCTGCGACCAGATCATGGTCATGTACAATGGCGAGCGGGTGGAGCAGATCACGCCCGACAAGGTGAAGGCGCCCAGCCACCCTTATTCGAAGCTATTGTTCTCCTCGGTGCCGAAGCTAGACCCGACC